>DATLVV010000392.1:0-2221 GCA_035577165.1 Steroidobacteraceae bacterium
GTGATCATCGTCATAAGGTTGCTTCCATGAGGTCGATCTAGACGCCGCGCTAGTCCGCGGCCACCGTACGACCATCCGCCCAAGCGCGCAGGGCAGCCACTTTCTCCGCCATGACCGTCTCGAGCGAATGGGTGGCGGCAATCTCGGCGTTGATCAGCCGCGCGCTGGGCGCGATCTTTTGCGCGTGCGCCGAGTACAGCGCAGCGACGACGGCCTGCTCGATTTCCGCTCCGGCGAAGCCCTCACAAGCCTGCGCGAGGGCGGTCAACGTGGGGGGAGTGAGCTCGATTCCGCGCTTGACCGCATGGATGCGCAGAATTTCCGCCCGCGTATTGAGATCGGGGAGGTCGACAAAGAATATCTCATCGAAGCGGCCCTTACGGATCAGTTCGGGAGGCAGGGCTGCAATGTCGTTGGCCGTGGCCACGACGAACACCCGGCTGCTTTTTTCCGCCAACCAGGTCAGAAACGCGCCCAAGACACGGCGGGTGGCGCCGCCGTCGGTATCGCCGGCGGCAAAGCCTTTCTCGATTTCATCGATCCATAGGACGCAGGGCGCCAAGAGATCCGCGGTATTCAACGACTCCCGCAAATTCCGCTCCGACTCCCCGACATATTTGTCGAATAGCGCGGCGCAGTCCAGACGCAGCAATGGAACATTGAAGATTCCGGCACTCGCCCGCGCCGCGAGACTCTTGCCGCAGCCTTGCACCCCGAGCAACATCACGCCCTTCGGCGGATCGAGCTGGGGCGCGGAACCGTCAAAGGCGTCGCGACGCTTCTCCAGCCATGCTTTGAGCTTCGAGAGGCCGCCGACATCGGCGAAGCGCGCGGTGTCGTGTTCATAGCGAAGAATGCCGTTGTGGTTCAGTAGTTCGTACTTGGCCTGCATCAATACCGGCACATCGGAAGTCTGCAGGGCGCCGTCGTCAAATATTGCCTTGCGCGCCAGCCGCTGAATGTCGGTCGCCGTCAGCCCGTTCATGTTCTCGACCAACAGCGCGAGTGCATGGCTGTCGATTTTGATGGCTTGCTGCGGGTTTGTGTGCATCCATTGCCGCGCCACGTCTTCCACCAATTGGCGCCGCTCATTGCGGTCGGGCAGGGCCAGGCTGCAACGGGCCGACAAATGCTCGATTTCGTGGGGAATCTGCAGTTCGCAACTGATGAATACTATGGTGCGGGCGCAGCGGCCGTAGTCTTGTGCAATATCCTTCAGCAGGCGAACCAAGGTGGGTTCATGCAAATACGGATGAAAGTCCAGCAGGGCATAGGCGCCCGCAACGGTCGTGGCGCGCAGATGCTTGAGGATGTCCATGGGCTCGGCGACGGTGCGCTGAGGCGGACCGACGTCGATGTCGAGGCGCTTGAGGCCGTCGGTTACCGTCCATTGAAACAGCGGTAGCCCCGCCGCCAACCCGAGAGGCGAGGCCGCAGTGGCCGAGAGCTTGCCGGCAAGTACGCGCGCACAAGCGCGCGTCAGGGCCTTCAGAACTTCGGATTCATCGCGCGATTCAACCGCGATCAGCGGTACTCGGGACCGCAGCAATACCTCAAGGTCGTCCTGTTGCATGGAACGGCAGACTATCAGAACGGGGTACCCGTTGACCTGTTCCGCCGTCAAGGCATGGCAATGACAGGGCCTCGGTGGGCCCGCGCGGGTCGTGCGCCTTACCGTCGCACGGACCGGGTAACGGCGCCGCGGCGGTTCCCCCATAGCCGTGGCACGATCATCGGTGTGTGCCTCCGGTATTCGACATAGCGCTCACCGAACGCCGACACGAGATCGCGCTCTTCAAGCGGGATGGCGATGAAGATGTAAATGGTCGTGGCGAGCGCGAAAACCAAATGCGCAATGGTCATGGTCGGCGCGGCCCAAACGACGGTGAGCCAGCCAATATAGAGCGGATGCCGCACCAATCGGTACAGGCTCGGGGTGTGGAACTGGGGCGAGCGGTAGGATTGTCCGGTGAATCGGCGCCACACCTGCGTGAGACCGAAAAGGTCGAAGTGATCGATGAGGAAGGTCGTATAGAACAGCAGTAACCATCCCACCGTATAGAGTGTGATGACGGCTGTGCGAGCGGTTCCGGCTGCACTCCACAGGACGCCGCCGATCGGCTCCCAAAAGATGAAGAGGGCGATAAGGGCCAGCGAGCTTGCCACCAGGTAGGTGCTGCGCTCCGCCGGCTCCGGGACGATGCGAGTCCACCAGCGCTTG
>DATLVV010000393.1:0-4357 GCA_035577165.1 Steroidobacteraceae bacterium
GCTCGATCCCATCATCGCCAGCCTCGACAGCATCGGCATTGCCACCGGCCGCAACCGGGTCTCGGTCTGGTCGGTGCTGAAGCTCTTGTTCACCCTGACGCTGTTCGTGCTGGTCGCGGCCTGGATCAGCCGCTGGGTCGAGCGGCGCCTGAAGAAGATCAGCAACATCGCGCCGTCGACGCGCATCGGCATCGGCAAATTCGCCAACGCCTTCCTCATCGGGCTCTCCATTCTCATGGGCCTGAACGCCGCCGGCGTCGATCTGACGGCGCTCACGGTGCTCACCGGCGCCATCGGCTTGGGGTTGGGCTTCGGCCTGCAATCCATCGCGGCGAATTTCGTCAGCGGCTTCGTGCTGCTCATGGACCGCTCCATCAAGCCCGGCGACGTCATCAGCCTCTCCGGTCAAAGCGGCACCAGCACCGAGAACTTCGGCTGGGTCCAGGAATTGCGCGGCCGCTATGTGGTGGTGCGCGACCGCGACGGCGTCGAAATGCTGGTGCCGAACCAGCAGCTCATCTCCAATGCGGTGATCAACTGGAGCTACACCGATCCGCGCATTCGCCTGAAATTGCCGATCCGCGTGAGCTACCGGGACGATCCGGAAGTGGCGCTTGGGATCTTGCTCACGGCCTGCGAAGGCCAGTCACGGGTGTTGCGCGAACCGGAGCCGGTGTCGCGCCTCATGCACTTCGGCGACAGCGGCATCGAACTCGAGCTGCGGTTCTGGATTTCCGATCCGCAGGAGGGCGTGAACAACGTGCGCTCGGAAGTGAACCGCGCAATCTGGCGGCTGTTCAAGGAGCATGGCATCACCATCCCGGTCGCGCAGCGCGAAATCATCGTGCACAACGCTGCGCAATGAGTCTGATCATCGCGCCGGATCTGGTCATTCCTGACGAAGAATTGGAGTGGAAGTTCATCCGTTCCTCGGGCCCCGGCGGCCAGAATGTCAACAAGGTCGCGAGCGCCGCGCAGCTGCGCTTCCTGCTGCCGCAGAACACCTCGCTCGGGCCCGCGGTCAGGAACCGGCTGCGCCGCCTGGCCGGGCAGAAACTCATCGACGACGGCACCATCCTGTTCAAGTCCATGAGCGAGCGCACCCAGGAGGGCAACCGGCGCGCCGCGCTCGAGCGCCTGGCGGCGCTGATTCGCGCCGCCCTGGTCGAGCCCAAGATCCGCAAGAAAACCCGCCCCACCAAGAGTTCCCAGCAACGCCGCATCGACTCGAAGAAGCGCCGCGGCGCCACCAAGCAGGCCCGCGGCGCAAGCTGGGAGTAGCCGGCTACTGGCCGAGGGTGACCTGCAAAATGCTGTGCCGGATCTGTTCGGACAACACCAATTGCGCATCCACGGCAACCGCCAGCAGCGGCTCGCCGTACTGGATTTTGCCTTCCTCGGAGATTTGAATCACGTTCCGCCGCCGCAGCAGGTCGAGGAAATTGCGGAACAGGCTTTTGTCGAAGAACTCCGGCGAATTCAATGCATACAGCACCGACATGCGCTGCGCCATCAAGTAGCAGCGCTGCTCGAGCGCTTCCTGCGTGATGCTGCCGCTGCCCGATTGCAGCAACAAGGCGATGGCCAGGTAGTACCGCTCCACCGTCTGGATGGTCGCCTGCGCCAGCACCGACAGCCGTATGGCTTCGAGCGAGGTCGGGGCCGGGCGCCGCCACTCGCTGCGGTCCTCGTTCGCCTGCAGCAGACCGAGCCGGGCGAACGTGTCGAGCAATGTGTCGACCACGCCGTACGCCGCGGTCTCGTCCCAGCGCAGAAAGAGCTCGGCAGAAATATAGGGGTAGACCCGCCACACCATGCGATGAATGTCCGTGGTACGCATGCCGGCATTGCTCACGAAGCAGCAGGCGAGCAGCGAGGGCATGGCGAATAAATGCAGGATGTTGTTGCGGTAGTACGTGGCCAGCACGGCATTTTCGGCGTTCATGCGCATGATGTCGCCGAGCGGGTGCTTCTGCCGCTCCAGGATTCCGAACGCTTCGGCGTAGTCGATCATTTGCGCGCCGCTGTCGGCGGTCACCGTCACCCGAGGCCCGTAGGGCGCGTCGCGCAGCAGCCGCTGATACAGTTCGACCTGCAGCCGAAGGTCGATTTCGGCCAGCGCCTGGCGCGGCGTGGCGAGAATCGCCATCGCCACCAGATTGATCGGCGTCACCGCCGCGGCCGCGTTGATTTCGATGTTGATCTGCGCCGCCAGATCCGCAATGGCGTCGTTCAGCCATCCCGCCGGCGACTCGGCGTCTGCAATATCGCTGCGCCGCCAATCCGGATTGTGCCGTGACAGCAGCGCGTCGAGCGTAATGGGCCGGCCCAGATTGACGTGCACCCGTCCGAGCTTGCTGCGCAACACCGACAGGGTCGCCTTGATCAGACCGAACACGCTCTCCTTTTCCTTCGGCTGGCCGGACAGTTCGCCGATGTAGGTGCGCCCTTCGACGATGCGCTCGTAGCCGAAGTACACCGGCATGAATACCACCGGGCGCTTCGGATCCTTGAGATACGCGTGCAGCGTCATCGACAGCATGCCGGTGCGCGGCGAGAGCAGGCGTCCGGTGCGGCTGCGTCCGCCCTCGATGAAATATTCCAGCGTGTGGCCGCGCGCCATCATGAAGCCCAGATACTTGGCGAACACCACCGCGTACAGTACGTCGCCCTTGAAGGTGCGGCGCATGAAGAAGGCGCCGCCCTTTCGCAAGAATCGTCCGATCACCGGCAGATTGAGATTCACCCCCCCGGCCACGTGCGGCGCCGCGAATCCCTTGTGGTAGATCACATAGGAGAGGAGCAGGTAATCCATATGGCTGCGATGGCAGGGAACGTAGATGATCTCGGCGCCGTCGCCGATTTCATTCAAGGCCTCGACGTGCTCGAAATCCACGCCGTCGTACAGCCGGTTCCACAGCCATCCCAGCAGCGCCGACATGAAGCGGATGAAGGCCTCGGAATAGTTCGCGGCGATTTCCAGGGCATGCTTGCGGGCCGCGATCAGGGCGGCGCGGCGCGACAAGCCCCGCGCCTGCATTTCGCGGCGCACCGCGGCGCGCACGTCCGCCGTCTTCAGCAGCTGCGTCACCAGGGTGCGGCGGTGCGAGAGATCCGGGCCGATGGTCGAGGCACGCTGCGCACGCAAGCCGGTGCGCAGGTGCCGCAGCACCCAGCGCACGCTGCGCTGCTCGCTCATGCCTTCCTGCATCGCGTCGCGCAGCCGCAGCGGCTCGCCGAAGTGCATCAAGGTGTGGCGGCCGTTGACCAGCACGGCCAAAAACTTGCGGAAGCGCCCGACCAATACCCAGTCTTCGGCGAACAGCAGACGCCACAGACTCACTTCCTTGCGCGGCGCGCGGCCCCAGAAAATCGCCACCGGCACGAAATCCACATCGTTCTTGGGATCGGCGGCGGCCGCGGCGACGAGCTGCACCAGGTGGCGCGGAGTGCGCGCGCCCAGCTCGAAGCAGGCCTTTTTTGGGGTCGGCAGGCCGAGCTCGGCGCAGACCATGCCGAGCACCGCCAGGTCCGTCTGGCTCTCGCGCTCCAGGACGTAGCACAGGGGCCGCGGCCGCGCCGCGAGCATGGCGGCGGCATCGTCGGGTTTGATGGTCACCCGCACCCATCGGCCGATGAGCTTGCGGACCAACCAGTGCCAAGCCTGGCGCAAGTTCGTAGCCTAGGGAGTTGCCTCGCCGCGCTCCTGCTTGTCGGCTGCCTTGCGCTGCTCATCCGCCTGATCCATCACGGTGTTCTGCACATCGCGGGCGCGCTGTTCCGGTTGCAGCATGGGATCGAAGATGGTCTTTTTGGGCGGCGGCTCGGGCGGCGCGCAACCCAGGATGAACAAAACCGCCAGTGACAATGTCGAAAACTTCCAATAACTCATGTGCACCTCGGAAGCCGCCGGCCCAGGGGAGCCCGGAGTGTACAATCGTTCCGGACCGCTAGTCACTGGAGTTCGCACATGTTTCGTTTCGCGTTGCCGATGCTTTTGTCGACCGGTCTGCTGGTGTCGGCCGGCCTGCAGGCGGCGGTGGCGTCCGTCGACATCGAGACGGCGGCGACCATCTATCAGGATGCGGCCATGCGCGAACAGGTGCGCGCTTCATTGGCATCGATGCCGGCGCATATACGCGAAATGTTTTCGGCGGACAATGCGGCGAAGCTCACCGACAAGCAGCTGAGCGCGGTCACCTCCGCCGCCGAGCGCGGCTTTCGCATCGACGTTTTCGAAGCTCCCGCTTTGAATGCTCTTGCCGCCAATCTCGATGCGGACACCGTCAAGAAGGCCGGCGCCTTCTTGGTGAGCGATCTCGGGCGCCGCATGGTGGCTGCGGATGTCGCGACCGCG
>DATLVV010000394.1:0-2506 GCA_035577165.1 Steroidobacteraceae bacterium
GTACGCCACGTACGCAGCGAATGGCGCGCGAACTGGAAGACGGGCATCGATGCCTTCTATGAGACCTATCATTTGCCGTTCATCCATCCGCAGACGCAAGGCGTGATGGAGGATTTCAGCCAGTACGATTTATATCCCAACGGCTTCAGCCGCATGATCGTACCGATCGGCGTCAAGTCGCACCGCGTCGGCGACCAAGTCAGCGTCGATCCGTATCAGCAGTACATGATGCGGGAAGCGGGCATCGATCCGGCGAAATTCAGCGGAACGGCGCGGGAAGTGCGTGTGGCCATTCAGCAAGCCAAACGCGCACGCGGTAAGCGCTTCGGTCTTGGCTACTACGACAAACTGACGGACGCACAGCTGACCGACAGTTGGGCGACCGGCTATTTTCCGAACGTTCAGATCGGCATGCATCCCGAAGGCGTGTTCATCATGCGCTTCCTCCCGCACGCAACGGACCCGGAACGCTTTTATTACGACAACATGACCATGTTCCGCTATGTCGACGATCCTGGCTACACCGTGCCCGGCTGGATGGGACTGCCGAGCGGTATGGATGTCACCGGCGCGACGCGCCCGGACATCGAACGGATTCCGGTAGACGTTCGGCCGAACCTCGGCGAGGTTCTCGATCAAGATGTGGAGTTGGTCGCCGCCGTGCAGCGCGGCTCGAAGTCCCGCGGTTTCCGGGGCCCATTGTGGTCCGATCAGGAACAGCGGGTACGCCACTTCCATCGCGAACTCGATCGCTATATCAATCGCGAAAAATAGGCGCCCGCTTCTCGAGAAATGCGGCGATGCCCTCGCGGCCTTCGGCCGTCATGCCCCGCAAAGCAATCGAGCGGCTCTCGCGAGCGAGCTGCGATTCGAAGCCCGGCTCGGCTTCTGCCAACAGGCGCTTGACTGCACCGAAAGCGCCCACCGGCCCGGCGGCCAAGCGCGCGGCAAGAGCGGCCGCAGTCTCGGCCAGTCGCTCGTCGTCGACGACTTGGTTGATGAGCCCCCAGTTGAGCGCCTGCTCTGCATCGAGAATGCGATTCGTCAACATTAGCTCCATGGCGCGCTTGTAGCCGACGGCTCGCGGCAGCAGAAAGGTGCAGCCGGCGTCCGGAGTCAGCCCCACGCCCGTATAGGCGGGCGCGAACTTTGCGCTGCGCGCCGCGATTGCGAGATCCGCCGCCAGCACCAACCCCAGGCCCGCGCCCGCCGCGGTGCCGTTGACGGCCGCGATCACGGGTGCGTCCAAACGGGCCAGAAGAGCCATGCCCGCATGCAGATTCGTCGTGAGCTCGCTCAAGTACGCGCCCACATCGATGCCCGATGCCGCCATGCCTTTCAGATCGCCGCCAAAACAGAAGTTCTTGCCCTGCCCCGTCAATATCACCGCGCGCACCGCCGGCGCCGCCTCGATGGCAAACGCCGCCGCCAGAAACTCCCGCCCAAACTCCAGGTTCATGGTGTTCTGCACTTCGGGCCTGGCTAAGGTGAGGAATGCCAGGGACTCGCGAATTTCCAGGCGTACCCTGGCGGTGGCGGTATCGCTCATGTGTCGATCCTACTGCTCGGTGACCGGAGATTTTATCGGAGGCGAGGCGATCCGTCTCCGATTTGCGACTATCCGCCTGCCCAGCATTCGCCGAGCGTTACATTCGCTTCACCTCGATAGCCGGATCGCAAGGTGCGACGTTGTGCCCTCTGATGATCGCCCATTCTTTTCCATTTTAAAGTCCAAACGTTCCATGAGGGTGTACCCAATGATGTCATTGTCCAACCGTCGTTATTTCTTGCTTAACATCCAAGCAAGCAAACTCGCCGCGTTGTCCGCCGCCACGCTGCTCAGCGCATGCGCCGTGCAAACCCGTGTCAATACGCCGCCTCCGCCGCGCGTCTATGTTGCGGCGCCCGCCGCCACCGCCGAGGTTGCGGCGCCGGGTGTCGAAGTCGCTGTGACCGCGTCGGAACCGCCGCCGGCGCTGCCCGAGTACACGCAACCGCCTTGCCCCGAGGACGGTTATCTCTGGACACCGGGCTACTGGCACTACGGCAGCGCGGGATATTACTGGGTTCCCGGTACGTGGGTTCAGCCGCCGCGCGTCGGGGTAGTCTGGACCCCGGGATACTGGGGATTCAGCGCCGGAGTCTATGGATTCCATCCCGGCTACTGGGGTCCTCATGTCGGATTCTACGGCGGCGTCAACTACGGATTCGGATTCGGCGGCGTAGGCTTTGTGGGCGGACGCTGGGACGGCGGTCATTATTCGTACAATACCGCGGTAAACAACGTCAGCACCACGAACATCCACAATACGTACAACCAGACGGTCATCAATAATGTGACCATCAACAAGGTCAGCTACAACGGCGGCGCAGGCGGGGTAGCCGCGGTTCCGACCGCGCAAGAAAAAGCAGCTGCCCAGGAGCCGCACGTCGCACCGACGGCCGCGCAGACGGCGCATATCCAGGAAGCGAGCAGGAACCCTGCTCTGTCTGCAAAAGCAAACGG
>DATLVV010000395.1:0-16161 GCA_035577165.1 Steroidobacteraceae bacterium
GTCGCATTGGGGAGGTCGCGCAGCAGCTGGGCCGTCGAACCTTCGCGGCGGAACACCCACAGCGGCTCGTAGAACAGGGTGCCGAGCGACACTAGATCCGGTGATTCCCGCTCGTCCGTGGTCCCGGCCTGCACGAATCCCGCATCGACCCCGGAGCGCGCGTCGCGCAGACGTTCGAGATTTTCGACTGCGCCCCTCGTCGGCACCAAACGCAGCCGCACGCCATCGCGCGCCAGTATTTCGCGATAACGCTCGGCGGCCTGCGCGTAGACACTGCCGGGGGGGCCGGTCGCGATCGTCACATCGCGCCCGGGCAGCGGACGCAACGCAACGAACAGCGCCCACAGCAGCACGCCGACGGTGACAATCACCGCGATGCCGACGGATGTACGCAGGAAACGAGAGCTGAGTGCTGGGCGCATGGCAGCCCCCTTAAATGTGCTCCTCGAGCATCACGTTTTGATCGGCAACGGCGTGATTGCCGGGTCGTCGGCGATCCATGATTCGAGCAAGGTGTAAGTCACGGCCAGAATCACCGGACCCACGAATAATCCTATGATCCCGAAGCCGATGAGTCCACCGATGACGCCTACGATGATCAGCAGCAATGGTAGGTCCACGCCGCGCCGGATCAGGACCGGCCGCAGGAAGTTGTCCAGCGTGCCGACCACCAGGCTCCACACCAGAAGTGCGCTGCCCCAGCCGTACTGTCCCGACCAGAAGAGCCAGATTACTGCGGGCGCGAGAACCGGCAGCGGCCCGAGCTGCGCTATGCACAGTGCAAATGACGCAGCGAGCAACAAGCCGGGACGTGGCACGCCGCTCACCCACAGACCGAGACCCGCCAGCAGAGACTGCACGAGGGCCGTGACGATCACGCCCAACGCCACGCCGCGAACGGCCATTCCTGCCAGACGGACCACCTTTTCGCCGCGCTCCGCGCCGATGCGTCGGGCGAACATCAACACGCCCTTCGCTGCCGTCTCACCCTGCGCATAGAGAATCGCGGCGATGATGACGATGAGAATGAAATGAATCACGACCCCCCCAAGACCGCCCGTGACTGCCAGTGCCCAGGAGCCTATCGAACGCAAGTATGGCTGCGCCGTCGCGGCGAGCGCCTCGGCGCCGCCCGCAGCGAGGTCCTGCCACTTCGCAGCGATGCGGGGACCCACCCACGGCAGGTTGGACACCCATGCGGGCGGCGGGGCGAGGCCTTGGGTCATGTACGTGTGTACCAGTTCGACCCCCTCCGTCGCTGCATCGAACAGCACGCCGATGGCGAAGGTGAATGGCACGATGAATATCGCCAGCATCACGACCGTCATCGTCAGCGTGGCCACCCAGCGGCGGCCGCCCGCCATGCTCTGAACTCGCAGCAACAGGGGCCAGGTTGCCACGACGATCGTGGTAGCCCATATCAACGCGCCAAGGAACGGCAGCATCGTCCACAGGCTCGCCGCGATCAGCACGAAGATGATCAGCACCATCAATGTGACGCGGGCGAGATCGAAAGGAGCTCGAGTATTCATTGACCACCCCCCAGGCTGCCCGGCAAATATGGGAAGTTGCGTGCCGTTCCGATATCGGACCTAGGTCCAACCCGGCTCAAGATCAACGCATGAATGTGAATAACGCGTAGTGGTCGAGAATCAACGCTGCGAACAGTAGCATCAAGTACGTGATCGAAAATCTGAAGGTGCGCATGGGAAGCTCGGGCCGCAACCCTCGTTGCAGCGCCAGCACGTAGTAAAGAAAGCGGACGTTGAGCACGACCGCTGACCCCAGATAAATGAATCCGCTCATCCCGGTGAGATACGGCAACAGGGTGGTCAGCACCAGCAGTATGGTGTAGAGCACGATTTGCAGTCGGGTGTAGGGGATGCCGTGAGTCACGGGCAGCATGGGAATGCTGGCCTTCGCGTAGTCGTCGCGGCGCGCGATGGCCAGTGCCCAGAAATGCGGCGGAGTCCACGTAAAGATGATGAGAAACAGAAGCAGCGCTTGCGGCTCGACGGAATTGGTGACGGCGACCCAGCCGAGCACCGGCGGGGCTGCGCCGGCGGCGCCGCCGATCACGATGTTTTGCGGCGTGGCCCGCTTCAGCCACATCGTATAAACCATGGCATAGCCGATCAACGAGCAGAAGGTCAGTGCCGCCGTGAGTACATTGACCAGCAGCCCCAGGATCAGCATGGACGCGAGTCCGAGCAGCGCGGCGAACGTCACCGCGTGGCGCAATTGCAAGTGCCCGGTGGGCAGCGGCCGGCGGCGGGTGCGCGCCATTTGTTCGTCGATGCGGCGGTCCAGCACGTGATTGAAGGCGGCGGCGGATCCGGATGCCAACGCAATGCCGAGTGTGCCGAACAGCAAGGCCGATAACGGCACCATTCCCGGGGAGGCCAGCACCATGCCGACGATGGCGGTGAACACGATCAGCAGGCTGACCCGCGGCTTGGTCAGTTCCAGAAAGTCCCGCCAGCGGCTGGCGCCGACGACGGCAATGCTCGGATTATCGGGGAGGGTCGGCACGGTTCAAGGGTATCACGCCGGCCGCGGGCGCCGGCCAGAGGGTACGCAGCAGAGTCACCATGCAGATGACCAGAAAACCGGCGCCTGCGTTGTGCAGCGTCGCCAGCGGCAAAGGCACGCCCCAATGCACGGTCGCGATCCCGATGGAAATCTGCAGCACCACCGCCAGCACCAACAAGCGGCCGGCGAGTCGCAGCCGCCGGCGGGCCGCCGACTTGGCGCTTGCGGCCGCCCAGACTCCGAGGCTGATCAAGATCGAACCCGCCACCAGGGCGCCGAGGCGATGCGTGAAGTGAATGGCGACGCGTGCGGGATTCGCCAGCACGCCGCCTTCGTAGTCGATGCCGATGCCCCGCCACAGCACGAACGCGTCCCGATAGTCCATCGGCGGCCACCAGGAATGCTGGCAGGTGGGCAGGTCAGGACAGGCGACGGCCGCGTAGTTGGAGCTGGTCCAACCGCCGAGCGCGATTTGTGCAGCCAGGACGGCGGCGCCGACCAGCGCAAATTTGCGCAGAGCCGCTTCGCGCTCCGCCGGCGCGCGCGTCTCCGGCGCCAGCGCCAGCCACCACAGCAAGCCCAGCGTGGTCAGGCCGCCCAACAGATGCGCCGTGACGATCAAAGGCTTGAGCAGCAGGGTCACGGTCAAGGCGCCCAGTGCGCCTTGCAGGCACACCACCGCAAACAGCACGGCGACGGGGATCAGCGGTTGGCCGTGGTCCTTGCGGAACCGCAGCGCCCAGACCAACAGGCTGGTGATGATGATTCCCAACGTCGTCGCAAAATACCGATGAATCATCTCATGCAGCGCTTTGGCAAAATGTGAACCGGCCTCCGCTGCGGTTTGGCCGGCATTCGGGTAGATATGTCCATAACAACCCGGCCAATCCGGGCATCCCAAGCCGGCATCGGTGAGACGCACCCAGGCGCCGAGCACCACGACGGCGGCCGCGAAAATTGCGCCCGCCAGCGCCAATCGCCTGAACCAGAGTAATCGTCGTTGCGGGTTCATGCGCTAACCTATGGACGAGAGCCGCAGCAATCGTTTCAAGTCCTCGAGCATGCCCTTGGGCCTCGCGCCGGCGGGATAGACCATCATGAGATTGCCCAGCGGGTCGATCAAATACACGCGCGGCGCCTGCGCCGGGCTCGCGGCGGCGCTGCCTTGATCGCGGTCCGGCAACAGCGCCAGCAGCGGTGCGGCCGCGGGGGTGGCACGAATCGCGATCAAGTCGGGGTGCTGCTCGTGTAAAAACTGCGCATCGCAGCATCCGTCGCCGGCGATCAGCACACGTTGCACGCGATTCATATCGCGGTCCAGCGCCAACCGCACCTGCCGCGTGTCATAGAGGCGCATGCGGCAGCTATCCGCGCAGGCACCGGACTGCACGTACAGCAGTGTCCATTTACGCTTGAGAAAATTCGCATCGGTGCTCCCCTCCTCCAACAGCGGCAAGGCCAGCGCCGGCAGCGGCCGTGCCGGCCGGACCAGGTCCCCGCTGTTGACGCGGCCACCCGGGCGCCAGGTGCCGGGACCGTAATACAAATAGAATGCGAGTGCCAACGGCGCAAGAAACAGCAGCGCGAGGCCGATCAACAGCCGCCGTTGGCGGCGATCCTGGACGCCAGGCCGAATCATACCGGCTCGTCGGGACCGCGGTCGCTTGGGCCGCGGTCGTTGGGGACACGGTCGTTGGGGACACGGCGAAGATTGGTGACCAGGTAGATCACGCCTAAGGTCAGCGCCAGTGCGAACCATTGCACCGCGTATCCGAGATGGCGCATCGGCGGGAATCCGGGTGCCGACCAATTGCGCACATAGCCATCGGGTTCGCCGGGGTCGAGCAACACCAGATCCGCAGCTTGAGTCCAGGAGGATTCGCCGAGCAGCCGGGCAATTTCCGCGTGACTCGGGAAACTCGCAACAATCGGATACGGCGGCGCGAGCGGCAACTGGGTCCCCATCTGAATGCCCGGGCTCGGCATATTATCGGTGCGGCCGCGGACCCGGCGCGGTTCGCTGCCGACCGGGATGGCCGGACGCTCGGCGCGGCTCGACCCTAAGGGAACCCAGCCGCGATTCACCAGCAGCCAGCCGCCTCCCGTCAGCGCGAACGGGGTGATCACGAAATAGCCGGCGCGCTCGCCATTCATCATGTTGTCGATGAGGATTTGCCGTGTCTGATCGAAGTGTCCCGCGGCGTCGACATGCTGGTAGCGGCGCAGGTGGGAAGTACCGAGATCGATCTGCAGGGTTGCATCCGCGCCCGCCGCGAATGAATCGAACAGGACGCGCTTTTCGTCGGCGCGCCGCAGTTGCCACCTGCCCAGCGAAATCAGCAACGCGATCAGGGCAATCGTCAGCAGCGTGGTGAAAACCGTGGGTGAGAAGATGCGGGAACCAAGTTTGATCGACACGATATACTGCTTGCGCCCTGTTCAACACGATGCGTGGCTGTGCTATTCAAATATCTCGTTATTGCGATGCTGGCGCTGATTTTGATCAGCCTGGGCAAGGCTTTGTTCCATCTAACCAGCCGCGATCCGAAGGACGGCACCAAGATGGTCAAGGCATTGGCCTGGCGCATCGGCCTGTCAGTGCTGCTGTTCGTGCTGCTGATCGTCGCCTATTACAACGGCTGGATCGTTCCGCAGCACGTCGTGCCGGGCTACAGCCAGTAGACGAAGGTAAACAGCCCGAGCCACACCACGTCGACGAAGTGCCAGTACCACGCGACGGCTTCAAACCCGAAATGCCGCTGCGGCGTGAAATGGCCCTTCATCACCCGGAACCAGATGACCGTCAGCATGATGGCGCCCACGGTGACGTGCATGCCGTGAAATCCGGTCAACATGAAAAACGTCGAGCCGTAGATGCCGGTGCCGAGCTGCAGCCCAAGCTCGGTGTAGGCCTCGTGATACTCCGTCGCCTGCAGGACGACGAAGGAGAAGCCCAGGAGGAAAGTCGCGGCCAGGAATATTTTCAGGCGCGTCCGATGTCCGGCAATCAGGGCGTGATGCGCAATGGTGACCGTGACGCTGCTGGACAGCAGAATGGCGGTATTCAGCGCCGGCAGACCGAGGGCCGGGATGGTTTCAAAAGTGCCGTTGGTGCGCGGACCCACCGCCGCCGGACCGTTGGTCGGCCAGACTCCGCCGTAGTCATTCCACAATAGGATTTTGGTGAAGATTTTCACGCCTTCGCCCGAAAGCCAGGGAACGGCGAAATTGCGCGCATAGAACAGCGCGCCGAAAAAGGCGCCGAAGAACATGACTTCGGAGAAGATGAACCACATCATTCCCATCCGGAACGAGCGGTCCACCGCCATGTTGTAGATGCCCTTCTGGTTCTCGCCGATGACGGTGTGGAACCAGAAAATGAACAGCAGGGCCAGCATGACGAAGCCCGGCAGCAACGCAAAGGCCGGCAGCCAATCGTTGAGCGTGGCAATCGCGCCCGACATCAGAGTAAAGAGCGTTACGGATCCAAAAATGGGCCACGGGCTGCCGTGAGGGATATAGTACTTTTCCGCATCCGCGTGCGCTTGCGCCATGATTTGAGGATCTCTAAACGGTGAATGAAAACAGTAGTTTAAAACGTTTGCTCAGGGCTGTGTTGCCGATTGCGTCGTGTCGTAGATGGTATAGGCCAAGGTGAGCTTGTCGACCGTACCCGGCAATCCGGGATCGACGATGAAGCGTACCGGCAATTCCCGTCCCTCTCCTGCGGCAAATTTCTGTGGACTGAAGCAAAAACATTCCGTCTTGTGGAAATACTTTGCCGTGCCGGTGGGTGAGATGCTGGGAACGGCCTGCGCGACCGACGCCACATTGGTCAAATTTTTGGCATAAAAGACAGTGTCGTAGAGCTTTCCCGGATGAATTCGCATCGAGGCGACTTTCGGCCGGAAATCGAAGCCGCCCACCGACGCGGGCGCCGTCATGAATTCGATGGTTACCTCTCGATTGGGATCGACCGCCTCTTGAACCACCGCCTTGCCGGCCTTGGCTTCGGCATTGCCGATGCCGGCGGCCTTGCACAAAACGTCATACAAAGGCACCAGAGCCCAGCCGAAGGCAAAACTGCCGGCGGTCATGATCAGCAACGCCTTGACCAGTTTTCGGTTGGCGCGCTTTTTTGGGTCGACGGGATCCATCAGTGACGACTGTGCAATACCAGCAGCGCGATGAAGCCAAAATAAAATGCCAGGGCCAAAATCGCCAGACCCAAGGCGCCCTTGCGGACACGGCGCTTCATCAAGGCATCCCTGATCTGCGTCGATTCCGCGCTCATGGGACGTCAGGCGCCGTCGTGAAGCTGTGATAGGGCGGCGGCGAGGGCAACGTCCATTCGAGGCCGGTGGGATGCGTGCCCTCCCAAACCGTGGAGGTCGCCTGCTTGCCGCCGCGTATGCACTGGATGATGATCACCGGAAACAGGATCTGAGACAGCCCGAATGCAAATCCGCCGATCGACGACACCATGTTCCAGTCGGTGAACTGCACCGCGTAGTCAGGAATGCGCCGCGGCATGCCGGCCAGCCCGAGAAAGTGCTGCGGGAAGAACAGGACATTGACGAAGATGGCCGACAGCCAGAAATGCCACTTGGCGAGGGTCTGACTGTACATGTGGCCGGTCCACTTGGGCAGCCAGTAATACACCCCGGCCATGATGCCGAAGATGGCGCCCGGCACCAGCACATAGTGGAAATGCGCGACCACGAAGTACGTCTGATTGTATTGGAAGTCCGCCGGCACGATCGCGAGCATCAAACCGGAAAAGCCGCCGATGGAGAACAGGAACAGGAACGCGATGGCAAACAGCATGGGCGGCTCGAAGGACAGAGAACCACGCCACATGGTCGCGGTCCAATTGAACACCTTCACGCCGGTCGGCACCGCGATCAGCATGGTGGCCATCATGTAGAACAGTTGCGCGGCGACGGGCATGCCGTCCGCGAACATGTGGTGGCCCCACACGATGAACGACAAGAACGCGATGGAGGCGATGGCGTAAATCATCGAGGTCGCGCCGAACAGAGGCTTGCGGGAGAAGGTCGGCAAGATTTCCGAGATGATGCCGAAGGCCGGCAGCACCATGATGTACACCTCGGGATGTCCGAAGAACCAGAAGATGTGTTCGAACATCACGGGGTCGCCGCCGCCCGCCGCATTGAAGAAACTGGTCTTGAAGAAGTGATCGGTCAGCAGCATGGTCACGGCGCCCGCGAGCACCGGCATCACGGCGATCAAGAGGTAGGCGGTGATCAGCCAGGACCAGGCGAACAAGGGCATTTTCAACAGAGTCATGCCGGGAGCGCGCATATTCATGATGGTCACGATCACATTGATCGCACCCATGATCGAGGAGGCTCCCATCATGTGAATCGCAAAGATCAGCATGGGAAAGCTGTCGCCGGTCTGCAGAGACAAGGGCGGATACAGGGTCCAACCGCCGGCCACCATGCCACCCGGCACAAACAGCGTCGACAGCAGCAGGGTGAAGGCAAAGGGAAGTATCCAGAAACTGAAGTTGTTCATGCGCGGCAAGGCCATGTCGGGCGCCCCGATTTGCATGGGGATCATCCAATTGGCGAGTCCGACGAACGCCGGCATGACGGCGCCGAATATCATGATCAGCGCGTGATTGGTCGTCATCTGATTGAAGAACACCGGATCGACGAGTTGCAAACCCGGCTTGAATAATTCCGCGCGAATGATCATGGCCATCGCGCCGCCGATGAAAAACATGATCAGGCTGAACACCAGGTACATGGTGCCGATGTCTTTGTGGTTGGTCGCGAACAGCCAGCGCTTGATGCCTGTTGCCGGCTGATCATGGTGGTCGTCGTGGTGAGCGGTGTCGCTCGCTTGGGGCTGGGCCATGGTCTGAAGCTCTCTCTGTAGGTGCGGTACTAGTTCGATGCCGTCGGCAATACTTGCGCGGTGGCCGGCGGTGCTGGCTCATGCGGCTGGGCGTCCGGCGCTGCCGCCTGCTTTACCGCCGCCTTCTGTTCCTCCACCCATTTCTTGAAATCGTCGGGAGTGCGCACATCCACGACGATGGGCATGAAGCCATGATCGCGGCCGCAGAGCGCGGCGCACTGCCCGCGATAGATGCCTTCCTTGCCGGGATCGACCGTGAACCACAATTCATTGACGAATCCCGGTATGACGGAACGCTTGGCACCGAAATCGGGGACCCACCAGGCGTGGATCACATCCTGGGAGGTCAGCAGCAGGCGCACCTTGGTGCCGCTGGGAATGACCATCGGCTTATCTACTTCCAAGAGGTAGTTGGGCACGGTCTTCGGATCGATCCCCGAATGCAGCGCGCGCGCGAAATTCGAATCTCGCGCCAGGGTCGAGAAGAAATTAATGCCCTCGCCCGCATTCATGTACTGATACTGCCACTTCCACTGATAGCCGGTGACCCGGATCGACAATTCGGAATTTCGCGTGTCTTCCATGAACAGGATGACTTTCGCGGCGGGAATCGCCATCGCCACGAGAATGACCACCGGAATGATGGTCCAAATGATCTCCACCTTGGTGCTATGCACCAGCGTGGTGTCGGGCACGGCGCCCTGCGAATGGCGAAATTTCACCAGCGCATAAATCATCACCCCGAACACCACCACGGCAATGGCGACGCAGACCCAGAAGACTTCCATGTGCAAGGTATAGATCGCCTTGCTCAGGGAAGTGACGCCGGGAGGCAGGTTATAGCCGTCCGAGGTGTTGGCCTCGGCGAGGGGTCCAAGCCCTAAGGCGGCAAGGCAAAGCGCCCCGGCCCAGGCAATGGCGCTTGGCCGAGAAGTGCTGTCGTGATCGTCGCCTCTGGTAACACTCATCTATCTCCAATCCCCTATGTTCGCGATTTCAAGCGGCGGCGACTCGTTCATGCCGCCCACCAAGTAACGTAAACGCTCAGCCAGGCGACAACGGTCTGCCTCGGTGAGGAAACTGCCCACCTCGCACGTCCGTCCGCTGCTTTCGATGGTCAGCCTGCTCTGGCCATGGCGCCGCGGCGGACTGCGAAGTCTAACCTTCGCCCAATGCCGCGCAAACTCCTGTTTTTGCGCACCCCGCCGCGAACGGGTCACGAGGCTGATTTGCGACTCCGTAATGAGCACTGTCTGCGAGTATTTGCCGCTTCGCATGCTGGCATTCAGAGCGAGCCCCAGCGCGAGCATTTCGACTGCCCAAAACGGCAGCACCGGCCAGAAACCCTGAAACACGAAAAATAGCGCAAAACCCAAGGAAAACAGACAGGTAGCAACGAAGAACAGCATGGCGCCGGCGGGCTTCAGCGAACAATTCGGCTTGAGCTCGATGCGCTGTTCCATGCTCCTTAGGATAACCCAGCTCAAGCTAGCAATGCATCGACCGCAATGGCCTGCGCCAGGGATGAAAGGTCGGGCTGCGGCCGGAAAGGAAGGATGCCGAGGCAGGGCGCCGAAATCCGCCGTTGCAGACTCGAAATGTTTTCTGGCGCGCGCTCGAACTGCGCGTCGATGGCATTTGCGACCCAGCCGCGCAGGCGCAGGCCGCGCCGCTCGATGGATTCCACTGTCAGCAGCGCATGATTCAAGCAGCCCAGGCGCAGGCCGACGACCAGGATCACGTCCATTTGCCAGCGCACCGCCAGGTCCGCGAAACTGCGGCCGGCATCGAGAGGCGCGAGCCATCCGCCGGCGCCCTCGACGATCAGGATCTCGGCGCGCAACCGCAGCCGATCATGCGCACGGTCCAACACGTCGAAGTCGATCTCGATTCCCGCTTCCTGAGCCGCGATATGCGGCGCGATGGACGGCGCAAAGGCGAAAGGGTTCACTTCCGAATAGTTGGCGCGCACGTTCATGGCCGCCAACAAGGCGATTGCATCATCATTGCGAAGGCCCTCGGGCGTCGGCGTACACCCCGAGGCCACCGGCTTCATCGCGGCCACGCGCAGGCCGCGGCCGGCCAAGGCGCGGCACAAGGCGGCTGCAACCCGGGTTTTGCCCACTCCGGTGTCGGTGCCGGTGACGAACAGGGACTGTGTCACGGGCGGCGCCGCGCCCGCAGCTGCTGCTTGATTTCTTCGAGCGAGACCGTCGATGCGTCGCCGCCGCCGCGCCGCGCCGCGGTCGTCGGGGCCCAGGCGTGGCCGAAAACCACTTCGTAGGTGGCGGGCAAGCGGCCGTGTTCGCGAAAGGTCTCATACGCGGATTGCAGTTGGTCGAATCGTCGCCGGCCGGTGAGGCCGCGACCCCTGCCTGCGGTCGCATTGCGAGCGCCGGTGGCTTTGAGATCGGCGGCAACCCGCCGCACGTCAAGATAGGTCAGGGTGTAGCGCTCCACATCCAGCACCGGCGAGGCGAAGCCGCCCCGGATCAGGGCATCGCCGAGGTCATGCATATCGATGAATTGGCTCACGTGAGTGTGCGAATCGACCTGCCGCCAGGCGCTGCGCAGCTCACGCAGCGTGTCCGGCCCCAGGGTGGTGAAGCAGAGCAGTCCCTGCGGCGCGAGCACGCGGCGAAATTCCGCAAATACGGAATCCGGATTGCACCACTGCAGCATGAGATTGCTCACGATCAAGTCGACGCTGCCATCCGCGAGCGGCACCTGCTCGGCGTCCGCCTGCACCCGGGCAAAGCGCCGCAGCCAGAACTGCCGGCGGGCGGCCGCCTGCAGCATGCCCCGCGAGGAGTCCAAGGCAATCACCAGCGCCTTGGGGTAGCGGCGCTTGAGCGCGCGCGAGGCGTGGCCGGTACCCGCCCCCGCATCCATCACGACGCGCGGCGCCAGGTTCATCAAGTCGAGGCGTGCCAGGAGGTTGCTGCGCACCTCGGCATGCAGGACGGCTGCGGCATCGAAGGTCGCTGCGGCACGGTCGAAGGAGCGCCGCACCCGGGAGGTATCGAGTGCGTACGCGGCGATGTCCTCCAGCCGGGGTGTATCCGGCGCGTTCACACCGTTGCGGCGATCGCCGCCGGTTGGCCGCCCCCTGCTTCCGCGCCGACCCAGGGTTCGGCGCTGATTTTAAGGCGCCGAAACAGATTTTGATCGTGTTCGGTATCCGGGTTGCCGGTGGTGAGTAGCTTCTCACCGTAAAAAATGGAATTGGCGCCTGCCAGGAAACACAGTGCCTGCAGCTCATCGCTCATGTCACTGCGGCCCGCCGACAGACGCACGTGGCAGCGCGGCATGAGGATGCGGGCCACGGCGATGGTGCGGACGAAATCAAAAGGATCCAGCGCCGCCGCGCGCTCGAGCGGTGTCCCGGCAACCCGCACCAGCTGATTGATGGGAACGCTCTGCGGGTGCGCGGGCAAGGTCGCAAGGATGTGCAACAGCTCGGCCCGGTCCTGGGCTTCCTCACCCATGCCGACGATGCCGCCGCAGCAAACATTCATCCCCGCATCGCGCACGGCCTGCAGCGTGTCGAGCCGGTCTTGATAGGTGCGGGTGCTGATGATCTTTTCATAGTATTGCGGCGAGGTATCGAGATTGTGATTGTAGTAGTCGAGGCCCGCCGCCTTGAGTTCCTGCGCCTGCTCCGGCGTCAGCATGCCGAGAGTCGCGCAGGTCTCCATCCCCAGGGATTTCACTTCGCGGATCATGGCGAGCACCTTGCGCAGGTCCTTGGCCTTGGGCGAGCGATAGGCCGCGCCCATGCAGAAACGCGTCGCGCCCGATTCCTTGGCGGTGCGGGCCCGCGCCGTCACTTCCTCGAGCTCGAGCAGATCCTGTGCTTCCAAGCCCGTATCGAAGCGCACGCTCTGCGGGCAATAAGCGCAATCCTCCGGGCAGGCCCCGGTCTTGATGCTGAGCAGGGTGCTGATCTGCACCGTGTTCGGCGCGTGATAATGCCGGTGAACGGTTTGCGCCCGGAACACCAAGTCCATGAACGGCAACGCAAAAAGTGCTTGAACTTCCGCGAGCGTCCAATCGTTGCGTACAGTCACGAAATCCCCTCGCATGGCCATGTGCCGGCGTCGCAGGCCGCCAGTATTCGGGGGCCCGCGTCCTTAGTCAACCAACAGCATCCCGCGGGGTTGACGAGGGGAACCGCCTACCGGCCGGCGAATTGATACGCCAGCAGGATCCCCAAAAAAACCGCCATCCCGAAATAGTTGTTGTTGAGGAACGCGCGAAAACAGGATTCGCGGTCGCGCGCGCGGATCAGCCATAGCTGGTAGATGAAGAAAATCGCGCCGCCCAGGAGGCCCAGGTAGTACCAGTAGGTCATATGGAGTTTGCCGCCGACGAGAAACAAGGCGAGCAGCGTCATGACCTGCAGCACCGCGATGATGTGTCGATCCGAGTCACCGAACAGTATCGCCGTCGACTTCACGCCGATCTTGATGTCGTCATCGCGGTCCACCATGGCGTACATGGTGTCGTAGACCGTCACCCAGAGCACGTTCGCCAGCAGCAACAGCCATGCGACTTGCGGCACGGTCTCGAGGTGCGCGTCGAACGCCATGGGGATTCCCCAGCCGAAGGTCACGCCCAGATACATTTGCGGCACCGACAGGAAGCGCTTGACGAAGGGATAGCTGACGGCGAGAAACCCGCCGATCACCGCCAACAGCAGGGTCGAGCGGTTGAGCTGCAACGCCAGCAGCAAAGCGGTCATGGCCAGCACTGCGAACAGCACCAGCGCCTCCAACGTCGATATGCGCCCCGCCGCCACCGGCCGATCACTGGTGCGCGCCACCTTCGGGTCGAAGCTGCGGTCCGCATAGTCGTTGATGGCGCAACCGGCGGAACGCATCAGCACGGTGCCGACCACGAAGATCGTGAATATGCGCGGGTTCGGCCGTCCGCGGCCGCTGATCCACAGCGCCCACAACGTCGGCCAGAGCAGCAGCCAGATGCCGATCGGACGGTCGAGGCGCATGAGGCGCGCATAATCCAACAAGCCGCTCTGAATTCGCGGCAGCTCATGGGTGGTCCACGGATGAAAGCGTACGCGATACGCCATCCATCGCCAGCGTTCGGCTACGCGCTGGATCAGTTCGTCGCCGGAGCGAGGCAGCGCCATTCTCGGCGGCCCTACACGCGGCCCATGGCAGGCAAGAACAGTTCTTGCACCAGCATCGGGGCGCCGCGCAGGGACACGCGCCAGCGTCGCGCCCACAGGCCTGCCGGTTTTATCTCGGCCTCGCGCAGCGCGCGCGCCGTCACGGCTTCGGCCACCGGCAGCCAGGCATACTCGTAGGCACTGCGTTCGATTCCCGACAGGTCGCTCAGGGTTTCTCCCAACGCGGCATCGCCCAATTCGGCCAGCCAGGGGTGGGCGCACAGCGTCGAATCCGGTATGACGGTCTGCGAAAATACCCACACCAGGTGACCGCAGTACATTTCAACGTCTCTGAACAGGCCGGCATTGTCCGCCGAGGGCAGCGCCGAGCGGTGCGCAGCGCTGAGCAAGCCCGTCCACTGATCCACCAGCCGCAACGCGAAGCGTTCGTGGCAGACGGCCTTCATCCGCAGCGTCAACAAGCCCTTGCCGATCAGCCAGGGCCGCACCCGGGAATCCACGTTCAATGGCCCCAAGCGTTCCGCCGGATGCCATTGAACGGATTCGACCACTTCAGTTTTTCCGCTCATGCGTCTTTTTCGCTCATACGTCATTCTACCCGACGCGGCCGTATTGCTCTGCATGACCCACCCAACGGCGGATCAGCGGCGCCACGTGCAGCGGCCAATCGCGGAGCACGGACTCGGCGGCGATCTGCACCCGGGGCAGCAAATCAGCATCGCGCAGCAAATCTGCCACACGCATCTGCGCGAGGCCGGTCTGGCGCGTCCCGAGCAATTCTCCGGGCCCGCGCAATTCCAAGTCGCGGCGCGCCACCTCGAAGCCATCATTGGTATTGCGCATCACCGCGAGCCGCTCCCGCGCCAGCGGCGAAAGCGGTGCCCGGTACAGCAGCAGGCAGGAACTCGCATGCTCACCGCGGCCGACCCGGCCGCGCAGCTGGTGCAGCTGCGCCAGCCCGAGACGCTCCGCGTTCTCGATGACCATGAGCGTGGCGTTCGGCACATCGACGCCGACTTCGATCACCGTGGTCGCCACCAACAGCTGAATCTTTCCTTCCTTGAAGCGCCGCATCGTGCCCTCTTTCGCGCGCGGTGGCATGCGGCCGTGGACCAGACCGACCTGCAGTTCCGGCAGGGCGGCGGCCAACGCGGCGGCCGTTTCCTCCGCGGCTTGGTAGGGCATTTCCTCGGACTCATCGATCAGCGGGCACACCCAGTAAGCCTGCCGCCCCTCGAGGCAGGCGGTGCGAATGCGCTGCACGACTTCGTCACGGCGCGTATCGGCGAGCACCACGGTCTTCACGGGAGTCCGCCCCGGCGGCAGCTCATCGATGACCGAGACATCGAGGTCGGCATAGGCGGTCATGGCCAAGGTGCGCGGAATGGGAGTGGCGGTCATGATCAATTGATGCGGCTGATGGCCCCCGAGGGCACCTTTCTCGCGCAGGCTCAGCCGCTGATGCACGCCGAAGCGATGCTGCTCGTCGACGATGACCAGCGCCAGCGCGGAGAACTCGACGCTCTCCTGAAACAACGCGTGCGTGCCCACGACAATGGACGCATGTCCCCGGCGGATGCCTTCCAGCGCTTGGTCGCGCGTCTTGCCGCTCTGCCGGCCGGTGAGCAACGCCACCGCCACGCCGAGGGGTTCGAACCAGCGGCGGAAGTTCTGAGCATGTTGGTCGGCCAGCAACTCGGTCGGCGCCATCAGCGCCGCTTGCCGGCCGGCTTGAACCGCCTGGGTGGCAGCCAGCGCGGCAACCAGCGTCTTGCCGCAACCCACGTCTCCCTGCACCAGCCGCAGCATGGGCTTGCTCAATCCCAGATCGCCTTCGATTTCGAGCAGCGCGCGCTGCTGAGCCTTGGTCAATCGAAACGGCAACGCCGCCAGCAGGCCCGCCTTCAGCGCGCTGTTCGCGGCAAGGGGCCAGCCGGGATCGCTCTGAATCCGCTGCCGCAGCAACTTGAGCGACAATTGATGCGCGAGCAGCTCTTCGAAGGCCAGCCGTCGCTGCGCCGGGTGTCGCCCGCACAGCAATAAATCCACAGGCGCGTCCGCCGGCGGACGATGCACGTACAGCAGGGCTTCGCGCAGGGATGGCAGCCGGGAATCGGCCAGAACGGCGGCGGGCAGCCAGTCCTCGATGTCGGCCGCGACGCACTGATCGAGCGCCATGCCGACGAGCAGGCGCAAACGTCCCTGAGTCACGCCTTCGGTCAAGGGATAAATCGGCGTGAGGTGGTCTTCGGGGGCGGCGGCTCCGTGCGGATCGATCCGCCGATATTCGGGATGCACGATTTCCAGGCCCATCGGTCCGCGGCGCGCCTCGCCGAAGCAGCGGATGCGCGCGCCGCGCGCCAAGCCATTCTGTTGCTGCGCGGTAAAGTAAAAGAAACGCAGCGTCAGAAAGCCGGAACCATCCGCGATCCTGCACAGCATCTGCCGCCGGCCGCGGAACACAACTTCGGTCAATTGCACCTCGCCCTCGACCGCCGCCCGCTGTCCTGGGCGCAACTCCCCCAGCGGGACGATCCGCGTGCGATCCTCGTAACGCAGCGGCAGGAGGAACAGCAGATCCTCAGTGGTCT
>DATLVV010000396.1:0-10327 GCA_035577165.1 Steroidobacteraceae bacterium
ACTTCTCTATGCGAGCTGGACGGAGGCCCAGAACGAGAAGAATGCGCTGCTGAAGAAAGAAATAGTCAAGCTCGACGCACAGATTGCCGATATCCAGGATCTCGAGAACCGCAAGCAACGGCTGGTTGCGCGCATGGAAATCATCGAGAGATTGCAGCGCAAGCGGCCGGAGATCGTGCATTTGTTCGACGAAATGGTGAAAACGGTGCCGGAGGGCGTGTACCTCACGCAGATCAAGCAGACCGGCAACAAGCTTGAAATTCGCGGGGTCGCTCAATCCAGCACGCGTGTTTCCACCTTTATGCGCAACATCGATTCCTCGGTGTGGATGGATAACCCGGTGCTGATGGTGGTCGAGTCCGCCAAGGACTCGCCGACAGGCGGCTCGAATTTCACCCTGACCAGCGATGTGGTGGGTGTGGACCTTGAGAACGGCGGTGAAACAACGGTCAAAAAGGTTGCTGCGAAATGAAGTTTTTCGATCAACTCAAGTCTCTCGACCCGCGCGATGTCGGGCGATGGCCGCTGCCGGTGCGAGGCTTCTTCATCGCCCTGATATTCGGCGTGGTGGCGGCGGTTGCCTGGTACGCAATCATCTGGAACGACGACCGCCCCTTGCTGCTGAAAGCGGAGGCCGACGAACTGGACCTGCGCGCGCAATTCGAAACCAAGCAGCAGCGCGCCGCGAACCTCGATGCCTACAGGGCGCAGCTCGCGGAAATGGAGCGCACCTTCGGTGCCATGCTGCGGCAGCTGCCCGGCAAAACCGAGGTACCAAACCTCCTGGTCGACATTTCGCAGACCGGTCTGGCCGCCGGCCTGCAGGAAAAGCTGTTTCAGCCCGGCAGCGAGAAGGGCAACGGCTTCTATGCCGAATTGCCGATCAAGATCAAGCTGGTGGGCACGTACCACGACTTCGGCAGTTTCGTGAGCGGCATCGCGGCATTGCCCCGCATCGTCACGCTGCACGATATCCAGATCACGCCGGTCGACGCGAAAGGCGGCTACGATAATTTGACCATGGACGTGACCGCCAAGACCTACCGCTACATCGAGGATGAAGGCGGCGCGCACCCGGCGAAGAAGAAGGCGGGAGGAGCGACGTGAGAAACACACGCAACGCGGCCGTCATTGGCGCCGTTCTCGCCGGATTGACCCTGGCCGGCTGCTCCGGCGGGCAGTCTGATCTGCAGAAGTGGATTGCCGATACCAAGAAAAAGCCCGGTGGACGCATTCAAGCGCTGCCGGAAGTGAAGCCCTATGAAACGTATGTGTACAGCGCCACGAAATTGCGCTCGCCGTTCCAACCGCAAGGCGCGGGCTCGGCCAATGGCCAGGCCAACTTGCGGCCGAGTTCGCGGCGCAACCGCGAATTCCTCGAAGGTTTTTCGCTCGACACTCTGAAAATGGTCGGTACTTTCAAGGTCGGCAACAGCTTCTATGGACTGGTCCAATCCAAGGACGGTCTCGTGCACAAGGTTCAGCCCGGCAACTACCTCGGGCAGAACGACGGCAAAGTGACGGAAATTAACGGCGGAAAAATTAGCCTGGTCGAAATCATCCCGGATGGTCTCGGCGGCTATATCGAGCGACCGGCCTCATTGGCATTGTCAGATTGAGGCCCCCAGGGAGAAGAAAGCATGATTAGATTCAAGACAAGAACGGCGATGTTGGGCGCGATGGCGCTGCTCGCAATGGGCGCAATCAGTCTGACGGCGCGAGCCCAGGACCCGCTCAAGCTCGAGTCCGTCGACGTTCAGACCTCGGGTCAGCAAGTGCAGCTCAAACTGCACCTGAGCGGCCCGGCTCCCGAACCGCTGCCGTTCACCATCGACAAGCCGGCGCGCATCGCGTTCGACCTGCCGAATACCAGCCTTGCGCTGACGACGCGGCGTTTCGACGTACGTTCGGGCGGTGTCGACACGGTACTCGCGGCCGAGGCCAACGGCCGTACGCGCCTGGTTGTCAATGTGGACTCCTTGATGCCGTACACCACCAAGGTCGACGGCAACAACATCATCATCACCCTCGGCAATCAGCCGGGGGCAGCCGCCAGTCAGGCGGCCGCGGCGTCCCGACCCGGATCCGGTCAAGCTTCAGCGGCGGCGGTCGAGCGCTCGATCCGCAC
The DNA here is from genome assembly GCA_035577165.1 of Steroidobacteraceae bacterium. Taxonomy (GTDB): domain Bacteria; phylum Pseudomonadota; class Gammaproteobacteria; order Steroidobacterales; family Steroidobacteraceae; genus Bog-1198. The sequence goes on from DATLVV010000396.1 coordinate 2,129, forward strand.
CATTGATTTCCGCCGCGGCGCCGACGGCACCGGCCGGGTGATCGTGCAGCTCACGGACCCGCGCACCCCGGTCAATGTGCGCCAGGAAGGCAATCAAGTCGTGGTCGACTTTACGGGCGCTTTGATGCCGAAGAACCTCATGCGCCGCTACGATGTGATGGATTTCGCCACGCCGGTGCAGACGGTGGATGCGCTGCGCGTGGAAGGCAGCTCGCGCCTGGTGATCAGCGCTCAAGGAGACTTCGAGCAGCTGGCCTATCAGTCCGACAACCAGTACACCGTTGAAATCAAACCCTCGTTGAAGCGATCCAACGCCGAGGAAAAGAAGGAATACACCGGCGAGCGCTTGACCCTGAATTTCCAGGACATCGACGTGCGCTCGGTATTGCAGTTGCTGGCCGACACCAGCGGCCAGAACATCGTGGTCAGCGATTCGGTCACGGGCAGCCTGACGCTGCGTCTGCAGAATGTGCCTTGGGACCAGGCTCTCGACATCGTGCTGCGCACCAAGGGACTGGACAAGCGGCGCCAGGACAACGTCATCATCATCGGACCCACCGCGGAACTTGCTTCGCGCGAGAAGGCTGAGCTTGCGGCACGCAGGGAAGTCCAGGATCTGTCGCCGACCCGCACGGAATTCATGCAGGTCAACTATGCCAAGGTCTCGGATCTGTCCAAACTGATCAAGGCCGCGGGTGGCAAGGAGTCCATGCTGTCGGCTCGCGGCACCCTGTCCATCGATGAGCGCACCAATACCTTGTTGGTGCAGGACACGGCGGACAAACTCTCTGACATCCGGCGCCTGGTGCAGACCCTCGACGTACCCGTCAAACAGGTATTGATCGAAGCACGCATCGTGATCGTGAGCGACACATTCGAGCGCGACCTCGGCGCCCGATTCGGTGTCACCAACTATCAGACGGGAAACAACAAGCAGAACCTGCTTTCCGTCACGGGAAACGGCGCCGGGGCCGACACCATGACCCAGTCCGGTATCGCCAATTTGGCTAGCTCCGGAATTGTCACTCCGGTGGTTACGCCGGTCCTGGCCAATCGATATCAGGTCAATCTGCCGGCCGCGCACACCAACGGCAGCATCGGGATCGGCTTGTTGGCCGGCAGCACGATCGTCGACCTGGAATTGTCCGCGGCGCAGAACGAAGGCAAGAGCGAGACCATATCCTCGCCTCGCGTCATCACCGCGAACCAGAAACAGGCGACCATCATGCAGGGTGTCGAGATTCCCTACCAGGAATCGGCTTCGAGCGGCGCCACCACGACGCAATTCAAGAACGCCGTGCTGTCTCTCAAGGTGACCCCGCTGATCACGCCGGACAATCGCGTGATTCTGGATCTCGACGTGGCCGACGATTCGGTCGGACAAAACGTGACGAGCGCCACCGGCGGTTCCGTTCCCTCGATCGATACCCGGGAAATCATCACCCAAGTGCTGGTCAACGACGGTCAGACCGTGGTGCTCGGCGGCATTCTCGACACCACCAAGTCCAAATCGGCCAACAAGGTACCCTGGTTGGGCGATATCCCGGTGCTCGGCAATCTCTTCAAGACCACGACGAATATCAACAACAAGACGGAACTGTTGATCTTCATCACGCCGAAGATCCTGCGCGAGGGATCGAATCTGTACTGATCGCGGGCTTTACGCGCCGGCGAATGGAAAAACCGCCTTCGAGGCGGTTTTTTCATTCAAAATGCAGCGATGCTAGCCGCCAAGGGTAAGGTCTTTCTCATCGGCCCGATGGGTTCGGGAAAGACCGCCGTCGGGCGGCATCTCGCGCGTATGCTGCGTTTTACGTTCCACGATAGCGACGCGGACATCGAGGCTAGAACCGGGGTCGACATCCCGTTCATATTCGAGAAGGAAGGCGAGCCCGGATTCAGGATTCGCGAGAAGGAATCCATCGAGCGTCTGACGCGCCTGGAGTCGATCGTGCTGGCCACGGGGGGGGGTGCCGTGATCGACCCGGACAACCGCCGCGTGCTCGCCGAGCGCGGCGTGGTGGTCTATCTTGCCACCTCGATCGATCAGCAGCTCGAGCGCACGCGCCATGCGCGGCACCGGCCCTTGTTGAATGACACCGATCCGGAGCAAAAGCTTCAAGACCTGATGCAGCGGCGGGCGGTTCTCTATGCCGAAATAGCCGATTTCACCGTGTCAACGGACGGACGGAGGGTGCAGCTGGTGGCGGAGGAAATCCATCATGAGCTGCGGCGGGCGCAATTTCACTAAGGTTCGTATAATCACACCGTGCAAACACTCCAGGTAGACGTAGGGCATTCACGCTATCCCATCGCGATCGGCTCGGGTCTCTTGACGAACCGTGAGCTGCTCGACGCCCACATTCGCGGCCGGGATGTGCTGATTGTGACCAACACCACCGTCGCGCGGCTGTATCTGGGAAAATTGACGGACAGTCTCGGCTCAAAGCGGGTCGGCGAATGCATCCTGCCGGACGGCGAACAGCACAAGACGCTGCAAACCGCCGGTTGGGTGTTCGATGCGCTGGTGGCCAAGAAGATGAATCGGGATGCAGCGGTGCTGGCGCTCGGGGGCGGCGTCGTCGGCGACATCGCGGGCTTCGCCGCGGCCTGCTACCAACGCGGAATCGGCTACGTGCAGGTGCCGACCACGCTGCTCGCCCAGGTGGATTCGTCGGTGGGCGGCAAGACCGGAGTCAATCATCCGGGCGGCAAGAATTTGATCGGCGCCTTCTATCAGCCGCTCGGAGTGATCGCAGACACCGACACGCTCGCCACGCTGCCCGACCGCGAACTGCGCGCGGGCCTCGCCGAAGTGATCAAGTACGGCTGCGTATGGGATCCCCTGCTGTTCGATTGGCTGGATCACAACATGCCGAAGCTGCTCGCTCGAAATGTGGACGCCTTGACCTACGCAATCGCGAGATCCTGCGAAATCAAGGCAACGGTGGTCGCCAAGGACGAGCGCGAGCAGAATCTGCGCGCCATCTTGAACTTCGGGCATACCTTTGGCCATGCCATCGAAGCCGCCACCGCCTATGAGAAGTACCTGCACGGCGAGGCGGTGGCCCTGGGGATGCTGATCGCCGCCAGTTTTTCGCACAAGGCGGGATTGATCGACGGCGCCGTCAACGACCGGGTGCGCACTATTTTGGGCAAGGCCGGCCTGCCGACCGAGCCGCCGCGTGTCGGCGCCGCCCGGGTGCAGGAATTGATGCAAATGGACAAGAAGGTATTGGGGGGAGCGGTGCGCCTGGTGCTGCTCGAAAAACTGGGCCGCGCCATCATAACCACCGACTATCCGCAATCGGCGCTCGATGCCACCCTGGCGGAGTTCTTCGGGTGAGCGCTCTCGCTGCCTACGCCGCGCTCGATGAACATTCGCGCGGGCGCCGTTACCCGGAACCCAAACCCGATTACCGTTCGGAATACCAGCGGGACCGCGATCGCATCGTCCATTCCACCGCCTTCCGCAGGCTGGTCTACAAGACCCAGGTTTTCGTCAATCACGAAGGCGATTTGTATCGAACCCGGCTGACGCACTCGCTGGAAGTGGCGCAGATCGCGCGCACCATTGCCCGCGCGCTCGAGCTCAACGAAGTGTTGTCCGAAGCGATCTGCCTCGCGCATGACCTGGGGCATACACCATTCGGGCATGCGGGTCAGGATGCGCTGAACGAGTGCATGATGGATTTCGGCGGCTTCGAACACAATCTGCAGTCGCTGCGGGTGGTCGACGAGCTGGAGGAGCACTACGCGGATTTCAACGGCCTGAATTTGAGCTTCGAATGCCGCGAGGGCATCCTCAAGCATTGTTCCCACAACAACGCAATATTACTCGGCGAGTTGGGCGAGCGCTTCGTCAACCGGCAGCAACCCGGATTGGAGGCGCAGCTCGCGAACTTCGCCGACGAGATCGCCTACAACAATCACGATGTCGAGGACGGCATCCGCGCGGGCCTCATCACCGTGGGCGAGCTCCTGACAGTGCCGTTGTTCCAGCAATATCACGCGGAGGTGCAGGCAAAGTACCCGGCGCTCGGTGCAGGCCGCCGGCAGGTGTATGAGATTCTGCGGCGCATGATCAATCATCTCGTCACCGATTTGATCGGTTCTTCGGCCGCGCGTCTCAAGGCTTCCGGGGTGCGCTCCATCGCCGAAGTGCGGGCGCAGCCGCGTCCACTGATCGGATTCAGCGACGACACGCGCGAGCTCAACCATGCGCTCAAGACCTTCCTGCGCGAACATGTCTACAAGCACTACAAGGTGCGGCGCATGACCGCCAAGGCGCGACGCGTAGTTCGCGAACTGTTCGACGCGTTTTTCAACGACGCCGGGCTGATGCCCGACGAACACGAGGCCACGGGCTCGCGGTTGGAATTGGTGCAGGGACCGGCAGGGCGCGCCCGCGCGGTGGCAGACTACATCGCGGGCATGACCGATCGCTATGCCATTCTCGAGCATCGCCGATTGTTCGACCCGGGCGAACGCACGTGATCGTCCCATCATGAGCGCGACCCTCAAGAACGACTTGCTGCTGCGCGCGCTGATGCGCGAACCGACGCCGCGCCGCCCGGTCTGGCTGATGCGCCAGGCCGGCCGCTATCTTCCCGAGTACCGGGCGACCCGCGAGCGCGCAGGCGGCTTCCTCGCCATGTGCACGACTCCCGACATTGCCTGCGAGATCACGCTGCAGCCCGTGGATCGCTACCCACTCGATGCCGCCATCCTGTTCTCGGATATTCTCACCATCCCGCATGCCATGAACTTGGGATTGGAATTCGAGGCCGGCGAAGGCCCCAAATTCGAGCGGCCGGTGCGCAGCGCCGCGGATATCTCCAGGCTCTCCGTGCCGGATCCCGGGCAGGAACTCAGATACGTCATCGACGCCGTGGCCCTGGTGCGCCGCGAATTGGCAGGCAGGGTCCCGCTCATCGGCTTCGCCGGAAGTCCCTGGACCGTGGCGACATACATGGTGGAAGGGAGCGGCAGCAAAACCTTCGGCCACATCAAGCGCATGATGTATGCGGCTCCGCGGGATCTGCATCGTCTGCTCGCGATACTCGCCAAGGCGACGATTTTGTATCTTAATGCGCAGATTGCCGCGGGCGCGCAGGCCGTCATGTTGTTCGATACCTGGGGCGGTGTGCTGACCCCTGCGCAATACGAAGAGTTCTCCTTGCGCTACATGGCCGAGGTGGTCGACGTGCTGACGCGCAAGGCCGACGGGCGCAGAGTCCCCAACATCGTCTTCACCAAGGGCGGCGGTGCATGGCTGAAGAAAATCTCAGGGATAGGCTGCGATGCGGTCGGCGTCGATTGGACCACGGACTTGAGTCAGGCGCGCCAGGCCACCGAGGGCCGTGTGGCCTTGCAGGGTAATCTGGATCCCGCGGCTCTGTTTGCGCCGCCGGACATCCTGCGCGCGGAAACTCTGCGGGTTCTCGCGAGCTACGGCGAGGGCCCCGGGCACGTCTTCAACCTGGGCCATGGCATCACCCCCGATGTGGAACCCGATCAAGTCGCGGTGCTGATCGACACCGTGCAGAGCTTTTCATGCGCTGCGCGCAACTCTTAACGGGGTCGAGGCGACCCCGCTTGGTAGATTAAGACGCCGCCTGGGCGGAGCTGCGAAGTTCGTCGCGTAGGGCGCGGCGCAAAATCTTGCCGACGTTGGACTTGGGCAACTCGCTGCGGAAGTACACATGCCGCGGCACCTTGTAACCCGTCAATTCCTTGCGGCAGAACGCGATCAGCGCTTCGGCGGTGAGGTTGGGGTCTTTCTTGACCACGAATAGCGCGACCACTTCGCCGGAGTTCTCGTCCGCCTGGGCGACCGCGGCGACTTCCAGAACACCCGGGTGCGCGGCGGCAACGCTTTCGACTTCATTCGGATACACGTTGAACCCGGACACCAGAATCATGTCCTTCTTCCGGTCTTCGAGGTAGACGAAGCCCTTGTCGTCCATGCGGCCTATGTCGCCGGTCCGCAGCCAGTCCCCGAACATCACCTGTTCGGTCTCATCCGGCCGGTTCCAATAACCGCGCATCACCTGCGGCCCGAACACGCAGATTTCGCCGACGCCGTTCGGCGGCAGTTCCTTGCCGGCGTCGTCGCGGATGGAAACATCGGTCGAGGGGACCGGGAGGCCGATGGAGCCGTTGAAGTCGATTCCCGCCGGATTGGCGGTTGCGATCGGCGATGTTTCGGTCAATCCCCATCCCTGAGTCACGATGCAGCCCGTCACTTCTTTCCAGCGGGCCGCCACCACGCCCTGCAGCGCCATCCCCCCGGCGAAGGTCACGCGCAGCGCACTGAAGTCCACGGTATCGAAACCCGGCGTGTGCAGCAGCGCGTTGAACAGCGTGTTGACGCCGCTGATGAAATTGAACTTCTGTTTTTTTAGATCGGCTATGAAAGACTTGAAATCCCGCGGATTGGTGATCAATACATTGCGCGCGCCGAGGGCGAGGAAGGCGAGGCAATTACTCGTGAGCGCAAAGATGTGGTAGAGCGGCAGCGCAGTGATGACCACCAACGCTTCTTTGGCGCGGAGCGAGGGAGTCACCCAGGCCGAGGCCTGCAGCACATTGGCCACCATGTTGCGATGGGTGAGAGTCGCGGCCTTGGCGACCCCCGTGGTGCCGCCCGTGTATTGCAAAAAGGCCACGTCTTCGCCGCTCAGCGGCACCGCTTCGAGCTTGAGGCCGAGACCACCGCCCAAGGCGCCTTTGAACGGCATGGCCCCCGGCATGCGCCAGGGAGGAATCTGCTTGCGCACGTACTTGAGTGCGAAATTCACGATGAAGCCGCGCGGTATGCCCAACAAGTCCCCGATGCCCGTCACGAGCACTTTTTTCAAGTCCGTGTGGGGCAACACCTGCTGCAGCACATGCACGAAATTCTCGACGATGACTATGGCCTTCGCGCCGGAATCCCGCAGTTGATGCTCGAGTTCACGGGCTGTGTACAGGGGATTGGTGTTGACGACCACCATGCCGGCGCGCAGCACGCCGAACAGCGCGATCGGGTACTGCAGGATGTTCGGCATCATGAGTGCAACGCGATCTCCGGCCTTGAGGCCGGACTTCTTTTGCAGCCAGGCCGCAAACGCGCGGCTGAGCTCATCGAGCTGCGCATAGCTCAGCGTTGCACCCAGGTTGGTGAAGGCGGGCGAGTGCCGATGGGCAGCGCACGCCTCTTCGAAGATGTCGCGCAGCGAGGCGTAGCGGTCAGGATCGATGTCCGCCGGCACTCCCGGAGGGTATTGATTCAACCAATTTCGATCCACGCCGTGCTCCTCGTTTTTTGTACCGGGTGTATAGCACTCGCGTGCAATGCCAGCAATGTCCCAAGTCCGGCGGGAGTAGACTTCTCATCTGCGCCGGCGTCGGTATTTTTATCGGCAGAGTTCGCGTTTGGTCCCATGGAGTCGATGATGAGAAATTGGCGATGGTCGTTGCTCGGCGTGCATCTCATTTTATCAGGCTGCGTCGTCGGCTACGGCGCCTGCCTGTTCCAGCAGCCGGTCAAGTCGACCCTGACCGGACATGTTCATTTTCGCGACTACCCGACTCCTGAGGGGCTGGACAATGTGCCTGTACTGTCGCTCGATCAGACCGCCTATGTGTATGCCCCGGCCCAGAGCCACTTATGCATGTCGGCCAACGAAGTGCAGCTGGTTGGAATAGCTGAATTTCCCAAGAATGTCATCGAGAATTCTCATGTCAGCGTCGATGGCGCGCTGTTTCAAGCGGCGTCGAGCCGCGAGCACACCCCTTTTCTGATGAATGTGAGGACCATATTGCCCATGCCCGCGGCGCACGAAGGACCAAGGTCTGACAGTCGATCCGACGCGAATGGGACTACAATTCAACAGTGACCTTTGATTCAAACCCGGGAGTGAACGTTCATGAAAAAGACTGAACTTGTAGGACTCATTGCCGCCCCCTTGATGATGTTCGCGCTGTCGCTGCCCGCTTGGGCGGATTCGACCCCGACCACCTGCAAGGACGGCACCACCTCCACGTCCACCGGCAAGGGTACCTGCAGCGGCCATGGCGGCGTCCAGAAGGCAGGAACCTCGGCGGCCTCCGCTGCGGCGGCGCCTGCCGCGGCCCCGGCTGCTCCGGCAGCGCCTGCGGCCTCGGCCGCCACCAGCACTTGCAAAGACGGCACCACCTCAACGTCCACCGGCA
>DATLVV010000397.1:0-11185 GCA_035577165.1 Steroidobacteraceae bacterium
GCTATCCGGCCATGGTGACGACTGCCGCGGGATCAGAAGAAAACGATGCCGCCGATCGCGACATCCTTTTCCGTGGCGGAGTTGCCGTTATGGGCCTTTGCCCTGCTGTCGATGTACTCGCCGACCAGCGTCACGCTCTTCGTGAGGCTGTAATAGAGGCCGACAACACCGGACTCATTGCGCTTGAGCAAGTTCGGGACTTCCGTTGCATCGCCGCCGGCTTGCTTGAGGTCGGACACCCCGTAGCTCAAGCCAATTTTCAGCTTGTCGAACTTATAGGTAGCCTGCACGTAGCCGCCGTCGGAATCGCGTTTTTCGCCCGATGCTGAAGTCGGCAGGATGTACAGGCCCGTGGTTCCAATTCCCTTGCCCGAGTAACCGTACAGCACAGCTTCGAAGCCGGCGATATCGAATTTGATGCCGCCGTCGACGCCGTTGCCGGTGAAGTCATTGGCGATGCCGGCTGCATTGTTCCCGGCGGTGTCCGACGATAGAGCCTTCAAGTGTTGGCTGACGACATCCACCCAGACCTTCCCACTCATCTCGCCGCTCTTCGGGTCGCCCCACGAGAAGGCGACCCCGGCCTGCAGTTGCGGTGAATTGTGCGTGGTGTATCCCGGCGTATTCAGGGGCTGGAAGGCGCCGATCGAGCCGGTGAATCCGCCCAAACTCGGGGTGGTATACGTGATCTGGGGCTGCCAATCGGTATAGATGTAGCCGATGCCGATGCGGCCGAGGCTGGTGTTACCGGGCGCTGCCGCGCCCGGTCCCGCGGTGCCGACTCCCAACAGTGTCATATCCAGGAGGATCGCGTCTTTGCCGAAGAGTCCGATGTCACGGCCCATTTTGACCGTTCCCCAGCTCGCATCGCCGAACGTGAAATACACTTGGCGTGCGTCGATACCCGGAGTTGCGAGCGCGTCGGGTTGGCCTGGTCCGTTCACTCCCGCGGCGGCCGAACTGTTGATGCCCGGATAGAACCCGACCGTCACATCGATGTCGAAGTTGTCTTGCCGCGTGGTCGCATTGAATACGAGCGCGGCGGGCAGCAAGCCGTTGCGGATAGCCGTGGAACTGTCGCCGGTGCAGGCGAGGCCGCCCACGACGGCGGTATTGGTGCCATGATCGCAACTCGTGTTCACGTAGAACGCATTCACATTGCCCGCAAAATCGATCTTCCAATCGCCGGCGGTAACGTCGATTCCCGCGACCGCGCGCGTCATTGGAACCATCCAAATCGCAGCGCCGGCTGCGATCGCTAGCTTGATACGCATATTCATGAAACCCCCTCCATTTCGAGTTCTTTGTCGTGACTCAAAGGCTGCGACTCCACATGGCGTCGGGAAAAGCCTGAATGATTAGCTGCAAGAGGCGTACCAATGGCGCCACCCATGCTCATTCCGCAGATCGCTTGCCGATCTGCTTTATACCGGCGCGGTCGGTTGGGCCGGCCCTTGGCGATGCGCATCTAGTTGTGGTTTTAAAGCAAATGCAGGCGATGCGAAGCGTGCCATGCGGCCGGGCAGTGTCACGCCCGAGGATCAATTTTGTCGCACTCTGTGTTGGATTAGATACAGGCGCAGAGTCGCAGCAGCCCAATTTCCGCGGCCCTGTTCGTATGATCCGCGGCAGCCTGCTGCTTCATTTTTGAAGCACAAACTGTAGCGGATCAGAAACACCGGCTATTGCAGCCATTTTTCGCGGTTATGGCAGGCATCGCAAGTAATTGATCGGTCAGCGATATGCCCAACCGGAGGCGGGCTGGCACGCTTGCTGCTTATCGATACACGAATCGCGTCTGTAAATGGCGTTTGATGAGGAGCGCAAATCAATGAAGACCAGAGCGGCTGTTGCCTGGGAAGCCGATAAACCGCTGCGCATCGAAGAAGTCGATCTGGCCGGACCCAAAGCCGGGGAAGTGCTGGTACGCATCGTCGCAACGGGCGTATGCCATACCGACGCGTTCACCCTGTCGGGCGCTGATCCCGAAGGCATGTTTCCCGTGATTCTCGGCCATGAAGGCGGCGGCATCGTGCAGGAAGTCGGCAGCGGCGTCAGCAGCGTCAAAGCCGGCGACCACGTGATTCCGCTCTACACCCCCGAATGCGGAACCTGCGAATTCTGCCTGTCGGGCAGGACCAATTTGTGCCAGAGAATCCGTGTTACCCAGGGCAAGGGCGTGATGCCGGACGGAACCTCGAGATTTTCCATCAAGGGCAAGACCGTACTGCACTACATGGGGACCAGCACATTCTCCGAGTACACCGTGTTGCCCGAGATCTCGCTGGCGAAGATCAACCCCAAGGCGCCGCTCGACAAGGTGTGCCTGCTCGGCTGCGGCATTACCACCGGCATCGGCGCGGTGCTGAATACCGCCAAGGTGAGGCCGGGATCGACGGTAGCCGTGTTCGGGCTCGGCGGCATCGGACTGTCGGTCGTGCAGGGGGCGGTGATGGCCAAGGCGTCGCGCATCATTGCCGTCGACCTCAATCCCGGCAAATGGACCATGGCGAAGTCGCTGGGCGCGACGGACTATGTCAACCCGAAAGACTACGACAAGCCGGTTCAGCAAGTCATCGTCGACCTGACCAATGGCGGCGTCGACTATTCGTTCGAATGCATCGGCAACGTCCACGTGATGCGCTCGGCATTGGAGTGTTGCCACAAGGGATGGGGCGAATCGGTTATCATCGGAGTTGCCGGCGCGGGACAAGAAATATCGACCCGCCCGTTCCAGTTGGTTACCGGTCGCGTGTGGCGCGGCTCGGCATTCGGCGGCGTCAAGGGCCGTTCGCAATTACCGGGCTACGTGGATCGCTACCTCGACGGCGAGATCAAGATCGACGAAATGATCAGCGAAGTGCTGCCATTGGAAAAGATCAACGATGCCTTCGAGCTGATGCATGCAGGTAAGGTTATTCGTTCCGTAATCAAGTATTGATTGAGAGATGCCGTGACAACGGCTGTTTACGAAAACTAGTTGGAGGAAGAATCATGGCAGTTTCAATTCATCCGTCGGTGGACAACGGTGTCAAGCAAGGATCGAAGGACTTCGCGGGAGGAACGCTGACCTGCAAGTGCACGGATAAGCCCGTCAAGGTAGCGATCGGCGCCCAGATCGCGCACAACCACGCCTGCGGCTGCACCAAGTGCTGGAAGCCGAAGGGTGCGAAATTCTCGGTGGTTGCGGTGGTGGCCAAGGACAAGGTGAAGGTCACTCAGAACGGCGACAAGCTTGCCGTCGTCGATCCGTCGGCGACCATTCAGCGCCATGCGTGCAAGGTCTGCGGCGTTCACATGTTCGGCCGTATTGAAAACGGCAAACACGCATTTTTCGGCCTGGATTTCGTTCACCCGGAATTGTCGACTGAGACGGGCTGGGCCGCGCCGGGATTTGCCGCCTTCGTGTCGTCCATCATCGAGTCGGGCGAGAATCCGGCGAACATGGGCGCCGTGCGCAGCCGCCTCAAGGAACTGGGTCTCGAGCCCTATGACTGCCTGAATCCGCCCTTGATGGATGCTCTCGCGACCCACGCGGCGAAGCTTTCAGGAGTGCTGAAGGCCTAGGTTGGAGTCCTCCGATGCCGGCGCGATGCCGCCCGAGCGGGCGGCGTCGCGCCGCGCCGGCACGTCATTGTTCGAGAACGATGTTGTGCTTGTGAATCTTGCGGTACAGGGTATTTCGGCTGATCCCGAGCGCCTGCGCGGTGCGGCTGATATTCCAATGCATTCGTTCCAGTTCCCGCAGCAAGGCCGCACATTCTGCGTCGCGCAGCGCCGCTGACGGCAGGTTCGCCGGCGTGGCGGTTTCCGCACCTCCCTCCGCACCCGGCGGCGCGATCATCCGCATCTCCGTATGGAGGATTTCCTGGGGCAGATTCGACAGCCGGATTATTCCGTCGCGGCACAGCGCCGAGGCGGTCCGCAGGGCGTTGCGCAGCTGACGGATATTGCCGGGCCAGGAATAGTCCAGCAGCTTGAGGAATGCATCTTCGGCGATCTCGATCGATTCCTGGTCGGTATTCTCCTCCCGCAACAGCGTGCGGATCAGGTCCGCCTTGTCGCCGCGATCGCGCAACAGCGGCAAATGCAGGGTGATGCCGTTCAATCGATAGTAAAGATCTTCGCGAAATTCTCCGTCTTGAATCATTTGGCGGATGTCGCGATGCGTGGCGCTGATCACGTGCAGGGTGACCGGGATCGCCTGGTCGCTGCCGAGCGGAACAACCTCGCGCTCTTCGATGACGCGCAGCAATCGCGTTTGCAGCATCAGCGGCATATCGCCGATTTCGTCGAGAAACAAGGTGCCGCCATTGGATTGCAGAATCTTTCCGACCCGGCCCTCCTTCACGGCGCCCGTGAATGCCCCGCGCGTGTAGCCGAACAACTCGCTCTCGATCAGGCTCTCCGGTATGGCAGCGCAATTGACGGTTACGAACGGTTTGTCGAACCATAGGCCGCTGTGGTGCAGCGCCTTGGCAAAGGCTTCCTTGCCGGTGCCGGTGGCGCCTTGCAGAAGGATGGGCACCTGCTTCGCGAACAGCTGCCGCCCGAACGTCAGGTTCTTGCGCATCTGCGGATCTTCACCGACATGGTGCTGGGCCGCTTTCTGCTGCGCCCCCCGCGCCGACGACTCGACGGGATCCGGCGCGGCCAGTTCCAGGGTGCGCGCGGCCGGTCGCAGCGGCGCCCGGGCAATGGCGAAGAAGCGCCGGCCGTGGGCCAGGTCGCGCACCGGCCATATGGTGCTGGGCTCGAACTGCGCCCGCCGTTCCAGAGTCGCAAAGTCGAATTGGAAAAATCTTTCGATCGGCTCGCCGACCAGCGCATTGCGCGCCGAGCAGCCCAGCTGCAGCAGCGCGCTTTCGTTGACCGCGAGTATATGGCCCGCCCCGTCAATGGCGACCAGGGCCTCGTGCAACAAGCCGACGAATTCCGGTCGGCTGTGAAATCGCAGAATCCAGGATTGGCTGAACTCGTTCAGAAAGTTCCAGCGCGAAATGAGATGCGCCGACATGTTGACCAGGGCCATGGTGTGGCGCTGAATCAACCGGCTGTCGCTCGAGTTCGCCGTGGAGGCATCGAGCACCGCGATGATCGAGCCGTGCGGATCCAATATGGGCGCACCCGAGCACGACAGGGACAGGTTGTAGCCGCGGAAGTGTTCTTCGCGATGCACGGTGACGGGACAGCCTTCGGCGAGGCACGTACCGATGCCGTTGGTTCCTTCATGGCGTTCGTCCCACAACGCGCCGAGCGACAAACCAGCCTGCCGGAATTCGCGCTGCAGCGATGGATCGGTGATGGTGGTCAGCACCACGCCCTGAGTATCCGAGAGTATCACCGCGAATCCCGAGCCCGCGATCTGCTCGTAAAGACTCTCCATCTCCGCGCGGGCCACCGGCAGCAATTCCCCCATTCGCTGCTGCAGCTCTTTCAGGGACTGGGAATTCAGTACGGCATTTTGCCGCGGCGCCGACGGTTCGATGCGGTACTCACGCAGACATCGATACCAGGATCGAGTCACATGGGGTTCGATCCCCGCGGGCTGCAGTCCGTTTTGAACCACATGAAGTATGCGCGACGCGTGACTCGTGGCGAGATTCAAGTTCGTCATGACATCCCCTGGTTTATAGCATTCCATGCTCTATTAGGCTCACCCTCCTGTTGCGGAAAGCCTACAGTAAATCGCGCCCTCGCGAAGGGCCCAGCCAGCCCCCTTAAAGGTTGGCCCCTTTGCGCTGTGGGTGCAATCTGCACTGCAGCAATTTATTGTTGGTCGGGTGGGGTTCCGAATTTGTACGCAGGATCGCCGTTGTATTTGGAGCGCACGAAAGCCAGCATTTTCCACAGATCATCGGAATTCTTGATGATGGTGCCGAACGGCGGCATGGGTCCGACCACATTCTCGCGCCCCTTGCGCATATAGCCCTGCTTTTGCAGCTCATCGCTGCCCAAGACGATCAGCCGGAACAAGGTGTCATCATCGCCGCCGTACACCCAGATGTCATTGGTGAGCGGCGGGCACATGCCCCCGCCGCCGCCGCCGCCATGGCAGCCGCTGCAGGAATAACTCAGCAGGAACTTGCCGCCGTCCGCGACGGCATCCGCCTGAGTGTCCTTGTAGGGATTGACGAGCTTGCCCTTCGGCGTGTCCTTGACGAGATCCGCCGGTGAGATTTTGGTGTAGTCGGCCGGCGCCTTCGCATCGTCGGCCCACACCAGCCTGAGTGAGCAAAGCGCCGTCACGCCGGCGAATATGATCCCTATTCCTACGACCAGAACTCGTCTTCTCACTAGCATCACTCCTTCATGTGGGCTGCACGTTCAACCTGACTTGGCGGCGCCGCTCTGCGCGGCTTCCTGCAAGATCTTGATGATGGCGTCGCTGTTGTTGGCTTGGGCGATGCTGAGCGCGGTGCGGCCGTCTTCGCTGCGCGCACTGACGTCGGCGCCCGATTTGAGAAGCAGTCCGACCATGCCCGCGCGATTCCCGGCGACCGCAATCATCAGCGCGGTGACCCCGCCGGGATTGGCGGCGTTTACCTTCGCGCCGCGTTGAATCAGCGAGGCGGCGAGCTCTTGCGAGCCCGAAATGGCGGCCAGCATCAACGGCGTATACCCTCCCTTGGCGACCGGTGCATTGACGTCGGCGCCCGCATCCAGCAACACCTGCGCCGCCTTGGGCTTGGCGTTTTGCAAGGCGATCGCCAGCGCGGTCAATCCCTCATGCTCGACGGCATCGAGCTTTGCACCATGAGCCAGCAGGATGCTCGCCAGATCGGCGCGGTCGCCCCAGGCGGCGTACATGAGCGGCGTCCAGCCGCTGCGATCGGGCTGGTTCGGGTCCGCCTTGTGCTCGAGCAGATAGGTTGCCACCGTCGTGAATCCAAAACGCGCGGCGTTCACCAGCGCCGGATAGCCTTCGCCGTCCACGGCGTTGACGTGCGCTCCGTGGCCGACCAAGTAGCGTACCCGATCCATATCGTCGGCGACGATGGCATTGGCCAGCTCGTCGTCGGGATTGGCTCCGGCGGCGAGCCACTTCTTGAGATCCGCCATGCGGGCGCGCTGCGCCTTTTCATCCAGAGCCGCCCGCTGCACATCGGGCGGCGCGGCCTGATACGGTCCGTGCGAAGGCAGGTCCCCGGAAACCAGGCACGCTTCGCACTTCACCAAGGGCACGCCGAAGTCGGTAAGGATCTGGTGAATTTCGCTCTTGCGTTGCTCGAGCGCCTGCTCGATGGCCGCTTTGACGTCCGGCCGGCCCCGCGGCACCGCCAGCGCCATGTCGAACTCCATCGGCACTTTGTCCTCCATCATGTTCACGGGCTGGATGATCAAGGGCGCGTGGATGACTGCCTTGTAGTAGCCGGCCATCGGGCCCCACGCCGCAGCCACGTCGAGCGCTCCGTCGATGACCTGCTGCACTTGGTACGACGGTTGGTTGTCCGCCACGATGTCGGCGTTGTGGCTCAAATAATGAATGACGGTGTTGGAAACGACTTGATGGTCGGCCAGTGCCTGGCGGATAGCGGATACTTGGAACACGCCGACCCGAAGCTTCTTCAGGGCCGGATCGTCCAGACTCTTGATGGCGATGCCCCGGTCGCTGCGGTAGGCGAGAACGAACGTGGAGCGGTACAAGGGCGCAAGCAGAATCGCTCCCTCCGTATCCGTCGCCATGTCCATCCACAGATCGCAGTTGCCCTCGCTCAAGGTGGTGCGCATCAGGCCGCGTTCGATCGACGGCCGCCAATAATATTGCACGCCGGTGCCGAGGGCAGACCCGATCGCCTGCGCTATTTTGTTTTCGAACCCCTCGCCCTTTTGATTGGACAGCGGCATGTTTCCAGGATCGGCGCACACGGTGAGCGATTTGAGGTCGCCGCCCATCGCCGCGCCGCAGGCCGCCGTCAAAGCCGCGACGAGCGCCGCTCGCGGGATCCGCCCCGTGGTCTTGCTGTTCAATGCCGGACTCCTTGGCGGAACGCCGAGGGGGCGCCCGCTTTCTGCATTTGGACCCGGGCGCACAACGAAGGTTGCACCCGCCCTCAATTCAAACACACTCGCGCAAAGAAAAGCCCGGTGACTTGCGTCACCGGGCAGGTTCTCAATGCAAATTTCGGATCAATGTAAGAGTTAGTCACCCAGCCTGAACGTGTACAGGGTGCCGCCCTGCGGAACGTGGCTCAGATTCGCCGCCTTGGTCATGGCGGTGGCACCGATGGCGCCGAACTTGTCGTTCAGATCCAGTCCCGCCGTCACCGGCAGTCCGATCCAGCCGCCGATGCCCGACCATACCGACACGTACTGCTTGCCCTTCACGGAGTACGTGATCGGGTTGCCGATGATGCCGGAGCCGAGTTTCTTCGACCACAGCACCTTGCCGGTGTCGCGATCGACCGCACGGAAGTCGCCGCCCAGGCTGCCGTAGAAAGCCAGGCCGCCTGCGGTTACCAGCGCGCCGCCCCAGTTCGGGTAGGAATCGGGAATTTCCCACTCGGTCTTGCCGGTCACCACGTTGAACTTCTTGAACTTGCCGGTGATGCCGGGTTTCTCGGGATACATGTACACGTTGGCGAATACGTAAACCGTTCCCTGCGTGGTGTGCGAACGCTGCTGCGGTTCCAGTTCCATGCACCAGTTGTTGGTCGGCACATAGAAATTCGCCGAATCGTTCGGATCCACCGCCACCGGCTGCTGGTCCTTGCCGCCCATCGCCGACGGGCAAGCCTGGGTGTTTTCGCCGACCTTGAGCGGCGAATGTTCCGGCACCTTCACGGGCCGGCCGGTCTTGAGATCGACCTTCTCGGCCCAGTTTACGGTGACGTACTTGTTGGCGCGCAACAGCGTGCCGTCCGTGCGGTCGAGCACATAGGCGAAACCATTGCGGTCGAAGTGCACCAGACACTTTCGCAGCTTGCCGTCGACATTGATGTCGACCAACACCACCTCGTTGATGCCGTCGTAGTCCCACTGGTCGAACGGCGTCATCTGATAGACCCATTCGGCTTCGCCCGTATCGACGTTGCGCGCAAAGATGCTCATGGACCATTTGTTGTCGTACTTGCCGCTGTTGCAGTTGGCCTGCGTCAGCGGTTCAGAGCAGCGAAACTGCGGCGACCACAATCCAGGATTGCCGGTGCCGTAGTACACCAGGTGCAGCGCCGGATCGTAGGCATACCAGCCCCAGGCCGCGCCGCCGCCGCGCTTCCACTCGTCGCCCACATAGGTGCTGATCCCGAGGTCCTTGCCGGCCGTGCCGTACTCAGGATGCTTCTTGTTGGTGTTGGACGTCAGGCATACGTCCTTGTCGCTGCCGGTGGAATGACACTCCCACACCTTCTTGCCGTCCGCGAGGTTGTAGGCCGTGACCCGGCCGCGCGCGGCGAATTCATCACCGCCGAAGCCGATGATGACCTTGTCATTGGCGATGATCGGCGCGGGCGTGATGGTCTCGCCCTTGTCCGGATGCGCGTGCTTCACAACCCATAGTTCCTTGCCCGTGGCCGCATCCAAAGCGATGACATAGCCGTCCAGGGTGCCGAACACCAGCTTGCCGTCCGCAAACGACATGCCGCGGTTGACGGTGTCGCAACAGGCGCGAGGCACGGCGGATTCATCGCGTCCGCTGGTCTTGGT
This sequence comes from Steroidobacteraceae bacterium, assembly GCA_035577165.1. GTDB lineage: Bacteria > Pseudomonadota > Gammaproteobacteria > Steroidobacterales > Steroidobacteraceae > Bog-1198. The sequence continues at coordinate 9,646 of DATLVV010000397.1, forward strand.
GTAGTTCCACACCTGCATCGGATGATCCGGATCACTGAGATCCAGTCCCTGCAGAATGTTCGGCCAGCCGCTCTCGATGAACATCATCGTCTTGCCGGCGACATTTTGGATGACCAGCGGTTGCCCTTCGTGACCGCGCAAGGTGCCGCTCGATTGCGCCCACACCATGCTGAGGCCTTTGACGTTGCCGGCATTGATGTCCTTGAGCGAACTGTAGCGGGTCTGATTCAAGTCACCCGCCGGGGCACCCCACTGATTGGGGTCCTTGAAGCGTTGGAACTGCTCGGTATCCGATGCGGCCATCGCGGCACCACAGGTCGTCACTAGCGCTGCGAAGGCATAAAGCATTTTGACCTGACGTTTAGACGTAAGCCATTTCATCTCAATTCTCCTGCTGCGTGGGGTCTTTGCTGCACACGGTCATTCGAGTCTCTTGCCGTGCGGAAATGCGTGTACTTGTTAGTCGTTACTGCCAAAACTCCCTCCTTCGCGATACTTACCTATTGTTTATGGGTCCGGTCGCGAACCTGCCGCGACTAGTCTGATCCCAATGAGATGGTAAGTCAGCGATAGGCACCACCGCCTTGGGCCGCCATCATTGAATAGCAATGCCTATGCCATCTGCCGCAAATGCGAAAAGAAAATCTCGCACGGTTAGAAAACGTTCCAAATCAGATATTTACGATTTGCCGGCGAAATGTTTTGATCCCACCCGGTTGCTGACTGTGTCATACGCGTGACAGTGGAGCAGTCGGGATTGCGTCGTTAGTGAGGCGCACTGCCGCATTAATCTTGTTATTTTTGCAAACCGCTTTCGCAGCCTGTGGCCGGAACGAAACAATGCCGACCGGCCGCCGCGGGTTAGACTTGTCGACATGCGTCAAGGGCATCAACCGCTCGGGCAGCAGCGTCTGGGCGTGGGCTTCGTCGGCAGCGGCTTCAACGCGCGCTTTCATATGCAGGCCTTCCGCGGGGTGCGGGAGGCGGACGTGCGCGGCGTGTGGAGTCCGAATCGGCAGCACTCTGCGGGCGCCGCCGCCCTTGCGCGCAGTCTGGACGTCGGCGAGGCAAAAACCTTCGCTTCGATCGGCGATCTGGTCGCCGATCCGGCAATCGATGCCTTATGGCTGACCGGTCCCAATCAATCGCGGGTGGCAAACATAGAGGAGATCGTGCATGCGCTCGAGTCCGGGCGCGGAACTCTGCGCGGCATCGCATGCGAGAAGCCTCTCGCGCGCACCGTCGCAGAGGCCTCGCACATCGTGCGCCTGATCAAGCGCGCAGGAATCGCGCACGGCTACCTCGAGAATCAAGTGTTCGCGCCGCAGGTGCAAACCGGCCACGCGCTGTTGTGGGCGAGAGGAGCGGCGACGGCAGGGCGCCCGTATCTGGCCCGCGCCGCCGAGGAGCACAGCGGTCCGCATATGCCGTGGTTCTGGCGCGGCGAGCTGCAGGGCGGGGGAGTGCTCAATGACATGATGTGCCACTCGGTATTGCTCGTACGGTATCTCCTGACCCGTCCCGGCGCCGCCCTGTCATC
>DATLVV010000398.1:0-4615 GCA_035577165.1 Steroidobacteraceae bacterium
CGGGATTTGACGGCACTCGCATGCAGGGGCTGACCTCGGCCGGCCGGCCGGTCCGGCTGGGTGAACACGGCGCAAATCCCGTACGCTTGGTGGAGCGCGTCGAGTGCCGGCACGGCGAACTCCGGCGTGCCGGCGAAGCCCAGCCTCATTTGACGCAGACCGGTGCCCAAGGCCTCAAAGAGCCGGCGCGGAAGCGCGAAGTTCGCTGCTCGGGGATCTTTGCCTACGTTCTTTGGTCAGCCGCCGGCGAATCAGCTGGCGCTTCAGCTCGGACAGGTAATCGACGAATAGCTTGCCGTCGAGATGATCCATCTCATGCTGGATGCAAACCGCCAGCAACCCCTCCGCATCCATCTCGAAGGGCTCGCCGTCGCGGCCCAACGCGCGCACTCGAATGTGCGTCGCGCGCGACAGCTTGTCGTAGATGCCGGGCAACGACAAGCACCCCTCTTCGGCGGGAGCGGAGCCTTCCTGCTTCAGCAGTTGCGGATTGATCAATATCAGCGGCCGATTACGCTCCTCGCTCACATCGAGCACGATCAATCGCTGGTGCACGTCCACCTGGGTGGCGGCGAGTCCCACTCCGTGGGCGCCGTACATGGTTTCGAGCATGTCGTCCGCGAGTTGACGCACTGCATCATCGACCACCGGCACCGTTACGGCCTTCTTCCGTAGCCGTGGATCGGGATACTCCAGAATTACGAGCTTTGTCATGGGAGTTATGAGAGCAATATCGTGTTTTTGGCTGAGGAATGTTGCTAAAGTTCCGGCGCTGCTTAACTTAATGCCTGCATTGGCGGCGCGTATCGCGTCGGAAAAAGGCAGAAACGGGCGATACGTCCCAGTCTTGGCGGCACGTCAGCAGTATATCAGTCGGCCAGCGACATCAAGCAGAGGACAAGGGAGCGAAAACGAATGCGATGGTCTAAATTATTTGCCCTCACTCTATCGGTGGCGCTGGTCGCCGGCTGTCATTCGGGCCAGCCCAAATCGGCACCTGCCGCGCCGGTATCCGCGACCACATCCGCCCCGGAGAGCACGGTGGAAGGCACGGTGGTCGGCGACGACCGAACCGCGATGGAAGCGGCGATCGATGCGGGCGCCTCCAACGCCCCGCCCACGGCCGAACCAGTCCAAGGCGCGCCGGCGATCAACCCGAACGCCCCGGACAGCTACGTCGTGAAGCGCGGCGACACCCTGTGGGGCATCGCCAAGGTATTTTTGCGCGATCCATGGTTCTGGCCGGAAATCTGGCAGGTCAATCCCCAGATCCAAAACCCGCATTTGATCTACCCGGGCGACACCTTGCGCCTGGTCTACATCAACGGTCGGCCGACGCTCATGCTGCAGCGCGGAGACAGCGCGCGAGTATTGCCGCGCGTACGCAGCCAGCCGCTCGAGGGCGCAGTCACCACCATCCCCTACGCGACTGTCGCGGCCTTCATGTCGAAGCCCACGGTGCTGGCCGAGGAACAGATCAAGGGTGCGCCATACGTACTGGCTACCCGCGACATGCATGTGGCCATGGCGGACGGCGACACCCTGTATGCGCGTGGATTCAAAGCGCCCGCTGAAGTCGGCACTCATTACAACGTGGTGCGCGTCGGCGATGCCTTGCGCGATCCTGACGACGGCGATCGCATCGTGGGCTACGACGGCATCTTTACCGGTGCCGGCCACGTCACCCGCGGCGGCGACCCGACCACCCTCATCTTGACCGAGTCGGCCCGCGAAACCGAAGCGGGGGACAAGCTGTTTGCCGGCGGTGTCGATGTGCCGCTGGATTTCATTCCCGCCGCACCTAAAGCCAAGGTCAACGGACGCATCATGGCCGTCTCCAATGGGGTGAGCGTCATCGGCCAGTACGAGGTGGTGGTCATCAACCGAGGTGCGCGGGACGGCCTGGCGCCGGGCAATGTGCTCGCCGTGTACGAAGCCGGTCCGGTGGTGCACGACACGGCGAACAAGGGCTTTTTTGCGATGTCGAAGCTCGGCGCTGAAAGCGTGAAGCTGCCCGATGAGCGCAGCGGCACCTTCATGGTGTTCAAGACCTTCGACCACATGAGCTACGGATTGATCATGGAGGCCACGTCCATCATCCGCGTCGCCGATCGGGTCGAAAACCCGTAGGAGCCTGTTAGCGCAAATCTGCACGTTGCCGCACCCAGGGTGAGCGGCGGAGGAAGCGCGCATCCTCGATAATCCGCCCGATGCTGCCGGGCGAAGAGTCATGTGCATGGGTGTCGCTGACGCGCGCGCCGGCGCTCGGCGTTTCCGCCCTGTCGATGACGCTCGAGATCCTGGGCTCTGCCCGCGCCATCCTCGAGGCCTCCGACACGGTGCGCCGCGCGGTGGGAATGCCCGCCGCGGCACGCGAGTTCCTGGCGAGCGCGCAGGCCGCAGCCACCGTGAAAGAAAGAACCTGGCTGGAGAATCCTCGCCACACCCTTGTTCCATTCACTGATCCGCGCTATCCCGCCCTGCTGCGCGAGTGCGTTCGGTATCCGCTGGCGCTGTATGTCGTCGGCAACGTCGACATTCTGAACGACCCGCAATTGGCGGTCGTCGGCAGCCGCAATCCGTCGGCGCAGGGCCGGGATACTGCCCATGACTTTTCCGAACATCTCGCCAACCGGGGACTCGCCATCGTGAGTGGCTTGGCCGAAGGCGTAGACAGCGCCGCGCATCGCGGCGCACTCGCGGCACAGGGAGTGACCATCGCCGTGTTGGGCTCGGGGGCCGACATCATCTATCCGCGGAGCAACATTCCCCTGGCGGCTGAAATCCGCCGGCACGGCGCGCTGGTCAGCGGATTTCCGCTGGGAACTCCCCCGCGGCGGGAGAATTTTCCGCAGCGGAATGTGCTGATTGCCGCCTTGAGCCTCGGCACCTTGGTGGTCGAAGCGGCGCGCCGCAGCGGCTCCCTGATCACGGCGCGGCTGGCGGCAGCGTTGGGCCGGGAGGTGTTCGCCATTCCCGGTTCGATCCAAAGTCCCCTGAGCCGGGGCTGCCACGAGTTGATCCGACAGGGCGCAAAATTGACCGAATCCGCGCATGACATATTGAGCGAGTTGAACTTTTCGGCATTCTTCGCCGGGCTGTCCCGCGCCGGCAGCGGCCGGGGGAATGCGCCTTCGCGTGAACTCCCCATGGACAAGGAACACAAAATCTTGTTAGATGCGCTCGGCTTTGATCCCGCGGACCTCGATGTGCTGGTCGTTCGTACCGGATTCAAACCAGAAGCCGTGTCCTCGATGATGCTGATCCTCGAGCTCGAAGGCCACGTTCAGGCCGCCCCCGGGGGCCGTTACTCCCGAGTCGTTAGGAGCCGGAGGTGAAAGATAACGTTCTCGATCTACTCATCTATCTGTTCGAGAATTACATGAGCGCCGACGACGAGCCGCGGCCGGACCGCCATGTATTGAAACTTGAATTGGAAAAGGCGGGTTTCGCGGAACCCGACATCGAGCGCGCTCTGGAATGGCTGGACGGCTTGTCCGGCGAACAGCTCGGCAAAGTCGCCGAGGCGACGGCACGCGCCGTACGCGTATTCAGCAGCCAGGAATTGCTGCGGCTGGACACCGACGTGCGCGGATATCTCATGTACTTGGAAAACGTGCGCATACTCTCCGGTACCCAGCGCGAGCTCGTCATCGACCGTCTCATGGCGCTCGAAGCGGACGAAATCGACATTGAACAGGTGAAATGGGTCGTCTTGATGGTGCTGTTCAGCCAACCGGGACAAGAATCCGCTTACGCGCAGATGGAAGACCTGGTCTTCGAAGAGCGCTCTGACGCCCTGCATTAGACGACTTTGAGCAGCAACCTCGTTATTGTGGAGTCGCCGGCCAAGGCGAAGACCATCAAGAAATACCTCGGCAAAGACTTCGAAGTCCTTGCCTCCTATGGCCACGTCCGCGACCTCGTGCCCAAGGAAGGAGCGGTGGATCCGACCCACCGCTTCGCCATGAAGTATCAAATCGTCGAACGCAACCAGAAGCACATCGACGCCATTTCGCGCGCCCTCAAGAAGGCCAAGTCGCTGTTCCTCGCGACCGACCCCGACCGCGAGGGCGAAGCCATTTCCTGGCACCTGCACGAGCTCCTCAAAGCCCAGGGCGAGCTCAAGGGCAAGGATGTGCAGCGCGTGGTCTTCTACGAAATCACCAAGAACGCCGTCCGCGAAGCGATGGCGAGCCCGCGCGAATTGTCGGTTGATCTCGTGAACGCGCAACAGGCGCGGCGGGCGTTGGATTTTCTGGTGGGATTCAACCTCTCGCCGCTGCTGTGGAAGAAGGTACGCCCCGGCCTGTCCGCGGGCCGCGTGCAAAGTCCCGCCCTGCGCATGATCTGCGAGCGCGAGGACGAAATCGCCGCGTTCGTGGCGCGGGAATATTGGTCGATCGATGCCGAGCTGGAACATTCCGAGCAGAAGTTCCCCGGCAAGCTGGTTGAATACCAGGGCGCCAAGGTCGAGCAGTTCAGCTTTACCACGGAGCACCAGGCCCGCGACGTGGAACGGACACTATTGGGCGACGCGAAGGGCGAGCTCAAGGTGCTCAACGTGGATCGCAAGCAGCGCAAGCGCAATCCCGCGCCGCCGTTCACCACCTCG
>DATLVV010000399.1:0-7101 GCA_035577165.1 Steroidobacteraceae bacterium
GACGCAAAACCGAAACAGCAGCGCACCGATCACAATGATCACGTCCCGCGCCACCGCTGCGGCCATCAACCACAGGGGCACGAGTTTCAGGTAGGCGAGAGTGATGAAAACGGTGGCCAACAGCAATTTGTCGGCCAACGGGTCCAAGATGGCGCCGAGTTCCGTCCGCCAGTCATAGCGCTTGGCTAGATAGCCGTCGGCGGCGTCCGACAGGGCCGCCGCCCCGAATAGCGCGATGGCGGTCAACAGCTGATGATGGGCCAGGGCCGCGGCAGTCGGCGCGACCAAGAGGATTCTGATCGACGTGATGACATTCGGGATTTGGCGCAGAGGCAGCGACACTGGGAGCCTGATTAATGGCGAAGTTGAAAGCGCTGAACCCCGGGGTCGACTGCGGCGATCGGCTGCAGCCGGCCGTTCAAGGTAAGCGTGCGATGCAAGGATTCGGCGCCGCCGCGCGTCATCAGTCGAAATCGAATGCTATCGCCCGTCAACGCGATCACGCTGACGTGCGAAATGAACGTCAGCGATTCGAGATAGGTCTGCACGTTGGCGTATTCGCGCAGATCGCGCACCCCCGTCACCTCGATGTCGATCGGCACGAGAGTGCCGCTGGCCGCAAACAATTCGGCATACAGGTCGGCCGCGCGATTCACGCCCTCCAACGGACCGGAGAATTCGCTGCTGCGATCCTGAAACAGATGGGTCCAGCGCACATTGGCGGCTGCGCTGGTACCGGCAGCTCGACCGACGAGCATCCCTTCGGCGCCGGCCCGCCGGCCGATCTCGGCCAGCGTGGACTGCGCGGCACCGCTCACGGCGGCGTAGTCCAGACGATTCCTCTGCAGGTCGGCGGCACTCGGCCACAGCAACGGCAGACCGCGCCACGCAGCCTCCGCATCGATGGCCAATTTGAGTTCGGACGTGCTGTCCGCGGTGATGACGGACCCGGATTGAGGACCCGTCTGGGCAGTCAGCCATACATAGGTCGTCGGCCGTTCATGGCCCCACAGAGGCTGGCCATTCTGCGTCAGCCAACGTTCGATCGCCGGACCGTCGAAGGACACCCAGACCTGATTGTCGGCGCCGCCGCGATACTGCTGCACGTAGCGGCGGGCATTGGCGACCAACGGTGCCAACGCCGGGTCGTCCGCCGCCGAGCGGCGCCCCGTGACCCGCACCAGCACGGTTTTCATGGCGGTTTGGAAGGCCTCGGTCTGCCCCCCCTCGGTGCGGTCCGCCGCGGGCGCCACCGCTTGGTATAGTTCCGCACGCGTCAGCGCCTCCACTTCCGACCCAAAGCCAAGCGCGGCCACGCTCAAGCACAAAATCCCTGCCAGATGCAAAAATCGACGGAAATTTTCGCTGCGGTACGGTGCCATGGTGTTATCGCGGAAGCCTTGGGTCGCCTGATGTAAAATACCACAGCTGGCCGACCTGCCGCGTCGACCGAGCCGACCGGCCCATCCACCACAAAGGACCCGAATGACTGAGCGAGCCCCGGTAACCTATCGCGAGGCCGGAGTCGATATCGACGCCGGCGAGGAACTTGTCGAACGCATCAAGCCCCACGTGCGGCGCTCGATGCGCCGCGAGGTGCTGGGGGGCATCGGCGGATTTGGTGCCTTGGTCGAGGTGCCGCTCGACCGCTATCGCCGCCCCGTATTGGTGTCGGGCACCGACGGCGTCGGCACGAAGCTGCGTCTCGCCATCGACACCCGCCGCCACGATACCGTGGGCATCGACCTGGTGGCGATGTGCGTCAACGACGTGGTCGTGCAGGGCGCCGAACCGCTGTTTTTTCTTGACTACTTTGCGACGGGCAAGCTCGACGTGGGCGTGGGCGAGCGCCTCATCGCCGGCATCGTCGAAGGCTGCGTGCAGGCCGGCTGCGCGCTGGTGGGCGGAGAAACGGCCGAGATGCCGGGTATGTATCACGGTGAGGATTACGACCTCGCGGGATTCTGCGTCGGCATCGTGGAAAAAGACGCCATCATCGACGGCTCGGCCACGCGGGCCGGCGACGTGGTGCTGGGGCTGCCCTCCTCCGGACCTCATTCCAACGGCTTTTCGATGATCAGAAAAATCCTGCAGGTGAGCGGCGCGGATCTGAATGGCCTCGTCGATGGCGTGACATTGATCGATCGGCTCATGGCGCCCACCCGCATCTACGTGAAGCCGCTGCTCGGGCTGATCGCTCAGCTTCCGGTGCACGGCGTATCGCACATCACGGGCGGCGGCCTGTTGGAGAACATTCCGCGGGTGTTGCCGGATGGTTTGGAAGTGGTGCTGGAACGCAACGCCTGGCGCCGTGAGGCAGTGTTCGAGTGGCTGCAGCGTCAGGGTCACGTCGCCGACCCGGAAATGTACCGCGTGTTCAATTGCGGCATCGGCATGACGATTCACCTGCGGCCGGGCAATGCCGAGCGCGCCATTGCCATCCTGCGCGACATGGGACAGGAAGCGCTCGTGATCGGTGAAGTGCGCGCGGGTGCGCGCGGTGTCGTCATCGCTTGAGCAGCGATCTGCCTCGGCAGCCGATCGTCATCCTCATATCGGGACGCGGCAGCAACATGCGTGCGCTCATCGAGCAAAGCCGCGCCGCCCCCTATCGCGTCGTCAAGGTATTGTCGGACAAAGCCGCCGCCGCCGGGCTCGAGACGGCGCGCAATCTTGGGATTCCCGCCCAGGCGGTGGCCGGCATCCCGGGCAGCGCGCGCGCCGCGTTCGAGCATGAGTTGGCCGCGGCCGTTCGCGGCTGCTCGCCGCGGCTGATCGTGCTCGCGGGCTTCATGCGCATACTCTCCGCGCAGTTCATAGCGGAATACCCCGGCAGCATATTGAACATCCACCCGTCGTTGCTGCCCAAGTACCCAGGCTTGCATACGCATCGTCGCGTTCTCGAGGCACGCGAGACCGAGCACGGCGCGACCGTGCACTTCGTGACCGAGGAGCTCGACGCGGGTCCGGCGGTGATCCAGGCGCGCGTTGCGGTGACACCGCACGACGATGAGGCTAGCCTGGCAGCGCGTGTGCAAGTCCAGGAACATCGCATCTACCCGCTTGCCGTCCGCTGGTTTTGCGAGGGCCGCCTGCGCTGCGAGGCCGGGCAGGCCTGGTTGGACGGCAAAGCGCTGAGCGCGCCCGTGCAGTTGGAGGACAACCATGACTGTTAGCCGATTCACCGCCCTGTCGCTGGCCATCATCGCCGCCCCTGTGGCCGGAGCGCAGACTGCGGCGGGCGACGCCGCCCTGGAGCCTTTTTCCGCGCACTATGAGGCCGACTGGAAGACGATAAGCGTCGGCACCAGCGACCTCGAGCTCAAGCCCGACGGCGAGCCCGGTCATTATCTCTACACGTGGACGATAACGGCCCGCGGCGTCTTCCGCCTGTACCGCAGCGAAGTCACGCAGAAGAGCTGGCTCAGCATCGTCGATGAACATGTCCGCCCGGAAAAATACCGCGGCGAGGACGGCTCATCCAGCGTGGAGTTGGATTTCGATTGGAACGGCGGCCGAATTCGCGGCACGTCCGAGACGAAACCGGTCGACTTGGCCCTCAAAGAAGGGACCCAGGACGTGATGTCCATCCAGGTTGAAGTGATGCTCGACTTGCGCAAGGGCAATTTGCCAAAGACCTTTCACATCGTTGACAAGGACCAGCTCAAGGAATTCGAATACTCCCAGGAGGGGACCGCCAATCTGAAAACCGCGCTGGGAGACCTCGACACGGTGATCGTCGCCAGTCAGCGCCACGGCAACAATCGCATCCTGCGGATGTGGTTTGCGCCGTCGCTGGGCTTCGTGCCGGTACAGGCGGAGAGAACCCGCGACGGCAAATTGGAATTTGCGATGCGGATCAAGAGTCTGAAGCGTTAGATTCGCCGAAGAGTCAGGTCTTCGGCAATGTGACGCCGCGCTGGCCCTGGTACTTGCCGCCGCGATCGCGGTAGGAAGTTTCACACACCTCGTCCGACTCGAAGAACAGCATTTGAGCCACGCCTTCGTTGGCGTAGATCTTCGCGGGCAGCGGCGTGGTGTTGGAGAATTCCAAGGTCACGTGCCCCTCCCACTCCGGCTCCAAGGGCGTTACGTTGACGATAATTCCGCAACGTGCATAAGTTGAATTATGGACGATGAAATCGTTGGCGACGAAGTTATGCAGTGTCGGCACGGTGATGTCATAGACTTCTTCGGATCCGACCGGCTCGATTTCTTCGACCTCATCCCATATGGGACCGTCGACGAGCGGAGAGACATACGGATCGCCCGTCATGAGCGCGACCCGCGCCGCAACGGACAACGGCATGGATTGAGCCGGTTGGGTACGGATGTCGAGCGCGCTCAAGCTGAGGCCGCCAACCCGAGCGGCCGTAGCGGCGCCCGCCCAGGCCTCCCTCGGCAGCGTATCGAAGTTGCTCTTGCGCTTCGGTTGCGCGGCGGTCATCGGCAGCGCCTCTTCCTCGAGGCGTCGCTGCTTCACCGAGCCAGGTGAGAAGCCGATTCTCTGGGCAAAACGCAGGATTTGATCCTTGTCGGTGATCTGTATCTTGCAGGCGCGAGTCCCGATCGCGGTGGCCTTCTCGCGGATCAGCGAGAAGATTCCGAAACGCAGCAGAAGATGGTGCACATCCTCGATCAGCCGCCGGGACTTCGAGTAGTACTCGAGGAAGACGCCCCGATCGGAGTGATAAATGCTGCCGTCGCCGCTGAACAGCGCCTGCAAAAACAGGCGAACCGAGGGCTCGGGCGCCGTGAAGATCATCTGCGGCACGAACTTGTCGGCGGCGCCCACGTTGAGTTCGAGATTTCGAAGCCAGTCGTGGGCGCGATTTCGCTGCGCGATTCCGCCTCTTCCCTTGCGATTGACCAGTCGATACCCGTAGCGGCCGTTGTAAGTGATCTCGCCCAGGTCCGAGGCCGCCATCGCAGACTCAAGCAGCGCAACCATGGCCGGATCTGCGGTGGTATATGTCGGGCTATGGCCGGGCGTATCGCATTGCCCTTCTGAGATCATCAAGCCCGTGAGAGTGGCTTCCCAGTCGGCGACGGGCGTCTTGCCGAAAATCGGAATCTCGCGGGCCACCGCAATACGATCGCCGGGCCGTAGCTCGCCCAAGGGCACCCACCGATTGAGCATTCGAAACGGATGATTCGCCGTCGCCCGAATGCGCAACCCCGTCCGCGTGCGCAGCTCGAAGATCTCCCGCTTGCCCTGCGGTATGAAGGCCGACACTTTCGCCGGCCGCAAATGCGAGCCGTCCCAGGCCAGGGTACGCTTGCCCCAGCGCATCTCCGTGATCGGCACATAGGCGCCGGTATCAGCGTCGACCAAGCGGGTATCCCCGGTGACGCATTTCCCCAGGCACACGGTCAAAACGCTGCGCGGAATTCGAAAGAATTCCACGGTGCTCGCGAGCGCAAAGGAGTTCGGCGGAATGATGCAGACCGGTCCCTTGAAATCCACAAACGACTTCTCGTCGAAACTCTTCGGATCAACGATGGTGGAATTGATGTTGGTGAATATCTTGAACTCGTCGGCGCAACGCACGTCGTAGCCGTAACTCGAGGTGCCGTAAGACACGATCTTGTGGCCGTTCGCGACCCGCACCTGTTCGGGTGAAAACGGATCGATCATGCCCTGTGCCGCCGCCATTCGCCGGATCCACTTGTCGCTCTTGATGCTCATGAGGAGCCTATGTCGCTTCTACCGTGATCTTGGGGAATACCCGGCTGTAGTCTTTGTTCAACGTCGCCAAGCGCGCCGCGGTGCGGCGCGCCATCAGAAAGTAGGCGCGCGCCCTGGCGCTGCCCGGCTCCGCAACGACCGTGGGAGCGCCGCCGTCCGCGTCTTCGCGGATGCGGATGTCCAAAGGCAGCTCGCCCAGCAGTTGTACGCCGTACTGAGCCGCCATGCGCGCGCCGCCGCCGCTGCCGAACACATGCTCCAGATGACCGCACTGGCTGCACACATGCACGCTCATGTTCTCAACGACGCCGAGCACCCGGACTTCGACCTTCTCGAACATCTTGAGACCTTTGCGCGCATCGAGCAGAGCAATGTCTTGAGGCGTGGTGACGATCACCGCGCCGCTGACGGGAACGCGTTGTGCCAGGGTCAATTGTATGTCGCCGGTACCGGGCGGCATGTCGACGACGAGGTAATCCAGTTCGCCCCAGTTCGTCTCACCCAGCAACTGCGTCAGCGCCTGGGTCACCATCGGCCCGCGCCACGCCATGGGCTGTTCTTGGTCGATCATGAATCCGATCGACATGACTTCGACGCCGTGTGCGCGCAAGGGGGTCAGATGCTTGCCGTCCACGCTCGTCGGTTTGGCCCCGGCCAGGCCCATCATCAGGGGTTGGCTCGGGCCGTAGATATCTGCGTCCAGCAGGCCGACCTTGGCGCCTTGGGCGGCCCAGGCCAGCGCGAGATTGGCCGCCGTCGTGGACTTCCCGACCCCGCCCTTTCCCGAGGCTACCGCGACGATGTTCTTCACCCCCGCCAAGGGCTTGAGGGTCCGCTGCACCGCATGCGCCGTTATCTGCGCCTTGAGCTCAAGTGCCAGGCTGGACTGTCCCAACTGCGGCTGCAGGTGTTCCTGCAATGCGGTCTGGAGTTCGGCGGTATAGTCCGCGCAAGGAAAGCCCAGAGCGAGTTCCACGCGCGCCACCCCGCTTTGGAGTGTGACGGACACCACACTCTTGGCCTCCCCCAGCGTCTGGGATAGATAGGGGTCGGCATAGGACATCAGTTTTTCGCGGATGGCGCTTTCCGCGGTGTCGGATTGATTCATATGAGCCACGCATTGTACCGCACGCGGACAAGCACGTGCGGTGTGGCATAATTGTAAATTGAGAATTAGCGCCGCGGCAGCCGCAAAACCTACGACGACAATGGGTGACCTTCGAGGTATGTGCAAAAAAGGCACCGAATGAGTTTATTTACCAACTATCGTGCCGATAGGCTCATTGCCGAGGTCAAGAGCAGCGGCAACCCCGGCAGCCCCCTGGCGCAAAAGGCCTTGGAAAAACTGGGCTCGCTCGGGCCGAGCGCCATCGAGCCCATCATCGAGGCCCTTGCGACCTCGGAAAAACGCG
>DATLVV010000400.1:0-2217 GCA_035577165.1 Steroidobacteraceae bacterium
AATACACGATGGCCTCTCGAACGTTGGACAGCCATGGATCAAAGCACGCGGATCGGCCAGGGTCAATTGATTGGACCCCCTGGACGCCAGGCAATGCCGACGTCGTTGACACTATCTAATATGGGCAGTTTTTGCGCGCAAATTAGGTAACCGGTCCGATTCGCGCTTCCCTGCTTGGCGGGATGATCTTCGTAGCCGCATTCCAACCAAGTCAAGGGAGCCCGCTCGATGAAGATCCTTCGCCGTTTCATGATTGCAATGCCACCGCTGGTGATGGCACTTCTCTCCGCGGGACAGCCCGCGTATGCCGCGCAAACTCCACAATCTAGGTCGGAGGCGCCGCTAATGGAAAAGGTCCGCGCGGCGACGTGGCGATTCAAGGACATCAACGTCGCCATGGCAGCAGGCTTTGTACAAGGCACTCCATGCGTCAGCGGACCCGATGCAGGAGCCATGGGCGTGCATTTCGTCATGCCCGCCCGCATCAATAATTTTGTATTGCGAGCCGATGAGCCGCAGGCGTTGATATACGAGCCAGTCTCAGGGGGTGCGTTCCGCCTGGTGGGCGTCGAGTTCATCGTGTTGGCAAGCGTTTGGCAAAACCAGCCGGACGGAGCCACAAGCACCCCGGCGCTGGAGGGAGATCTGCTGAACTACGAAAGCGCGCCGAATCGCTTCGGTCTTCCGGCATTCTACGAGCTGCATGTTTGGGCGTGGGAAGACAACCCGAAAGGAAGCTTCGCCGATTGGAATACGCACGTTACCTGCGAAAAACAACCGGGCAATTGAGCCGCGGCCGAGAACACGCGGGTGTTACGCCCGCGTGTTCTTAACCGTCTCGTCGTTCCGCCGGCGTACCGACGCGATTGCCTCGACGCGGGACGTCACGTCAAGCTTCGCCAGGATGGCCGAGACATGGTGGTCAACCGTTTTTGTGGAAACAAACAAGCTCTTGGCAATGATCGAATTGCGCAGACCGTCGGACATGAGCGCAAGGATCTCTGCTTCACGCCGCGTGAGTCCAAGCGGATGGTGCCGCGTCGACAAGCGCGCGCCGCGCGGAATGCTGCGCACGCCCCGCGCTCGCATCTGCTTGCGCAGAGCCACCGCCGACTTCGCGGCCCCGAGCTGCTCGAGAGCCGCGAGTGCCTCGAGTTGTTCTGCTTCAGTTCCGTACCAGGCCAGTATGCTTGCGTGCTCATAGGGACAGCCGAGGGCTTTCCACGACCGGGCCGCGCCGCGCCAGTCCCCCGATATTTCTTGCGCATACGGCTCGGCGATATCCGTTGGCTGCTGCTTGAGGGCGCCCGCCCGCCACAACCACGCGGCAAGCTCCCCCTTCATCCGCGGATCTCTTCGCCGGCAAACCAGCTCATACGCGGGCTCCGCTTCGCGGACCACTCCGTCCAAGTCGCCCGCGAGCCATGCGGCTTCGGCGCGAACCGCAGCGAGTGTGCCGACCCGCTGCAGCTCCGGGTTCGTCCCGGCCAGCAACCGTGCTTCTTCAAGCGGCGAATTCGCATCGGCGTCACCGCGCCGAACTCGCAAGTGACCGAGAATCCTCAGAGCCGGAATGCGGCTAACTGCCGTAGTGCGCGGATGCCGCAGCACGGATTCAAGGTCGTCGCTCGCGCCGCTCCATTGACCCTGTTCGAATCTCAGGCGCGCGCGATATGCGACCTGGTAGGGCCAGAAAGAATCCAGGTCGTGTTCCTCGCAGTATGCCAGTCCCTCACTGATGTAGCGGGATGCCTGCTCATACCGGCGGCCCGAAACGGCCATCGCACCCAGGTTTGTGTAGCAACCCGCCACCCGCTCCGGAGCACCGCCTGACAGTGCAAGCTGCAGACTCCGCTGCAAATCGGCCCAACCGGCGATGTCGCCGCCAATGAGCCGCACGGTGCCGATGATATTCAATGCCTCACCCAAAATGCTCGAACTCTCCAGCGACTCCGCCAGCGCGATGGCACGTTGCGCCCAATTTATCGCGGAGTCCGCCTCGTGGCTTTCCATGTCGAGGTCCGCTCGGTTGCAATAGGCCATCGCCAATTCCGGGCCCGGAGGAAGAGATTCGAGCGTCGTGACGGCATCGGCGGCCAATTGGTGGGCCTCTTCGCGCCGACCCGCGTACCAGTTCAGCATCGACAACCACCGCAGCGAGTTCCCTTCCTTGACGCGTTGGCGCGAGGCGCGCCAAAACTCCAGTGTGGAGCATTG
>DATLVV010000401.1:0-2581 GCA_035577165.1 Steroidobacteraceae bacterium
CCCGCATTGCCGTGTACGGTAACGGAGGCGTGCTTGTTCATGCCCGCCACGTAATAGCCCACATGGCCGTGAATCTGCACGTCAAGATCGGCATCGAGGCCGCAAGCCACGGAATGCGCGCCGTCCGGGTTCCTGACCTGAATCTGCGATATGCCCTCGTCGACCGCGCGTTTGTGCAGAAAAAGATTCAACTCCCGCAGGCTCGCGCGGGCCAGGTCGAATTCCCGCGTTTTCGGCACCGGCCTCAAATTCGCCATGAATAGATCTCCTCCGGCTTGGGCTCGAACAGCGTTGCGCGGGAAATATTCGGCAGATGGGCGAGCGAACGAAATTCGGAGGCGATGGCGACATAGTCGTCGGTCTCGGCCACCACCGCCGGTTTGCAGGCGAAGGCGTCGCGCACGATGAGCAGTTCCTGATCGGTACCCATCAAGAACGTGAAAAATCCGTCCAGCTCGGTGAAGCCGCGCTGCACCGCCGTCTTCAGGTCATCTCCTTCGCGCAGGCGCCACTCGAAAAATCGGCAGGCAGCCTCGGTGTCGTTGTCGGTCTCGAATTCTATGCCGAGCGGCTCCAAGCGCTTGCGCACCAGATGCGGATTGGACAATGAGCCGTTATGCACCAGACAAAAATCGCGGCCCGCCGTGAACGGATGCGCGTGCGCGGGCGTCACCGCGGATTCGGTCGCCATGCGCGTGTGTCCCACCAGATGCGAGCCGCGCAGCGCCTTGAAACGGTAGCGCTCGGCAATATCGGCCGGTGCACCCACGTCCTTGTAGAGATCGATCGATCGGCCCACGGAGAGCACCGCCACCGCCGGTGCGTCGTGCGCCAGCCAGGCCGAGAGCTGGTCCGGATCGGCCGTGCTGACCAGCACGGCATGATTGCCATGCCCCTCGATCTCGTGCGAGTGGCCGAACTGCGCGGCGATCCGCACCAGCAATTCAGACCAATCGACGGCCGCCTCGCCGCTGTACAAGCTGAGCTTGTGCTGAATATCCGAGACCGGTGTGGTGTAGACAGCCAGCCCCGCGGAATCGGGCCCTCGCTCGGTCATGCCCACCAACATGGGCACCATGAGCGCGCCCAGCTGATTGCGCAGCGCAGGATTCTTGACCAGAAGACCGACGATTCCACACATGGGTCAGCTCCCTAGAAAAATTCCAGATATCGGCGCGTTTCCCAATCCGAAACGTGGCGCGAGTATTCAGTCCACTCCATGCGCTTCAGGCGGATGAACTCGTTCGCAAGATCGGTACCCAACCCGTCGCAGACCACGCTGTCCTTCTCCAGCGCGTCGATGGCCTCATGCAGCGATTGCGGCAGCAGCTTGATGCCCTTCGCGGCCAGATCTTCCGGCGTCAACTGGTAAAGGTTGATGTTGTGTGCCGGGCCCGGATCGAGCTTTCTATCGATGCCGTCGAGGCCGGCGGCGATCAAAGCGGCCGACACCAGGTACGGATTGCATCCGGAGTCCGGCAGCCGGATTTCAAGTCGCCCGTGCGGTATGCGGACGCAGGCGGTGCGATTGTTGTCGCCGTAGGCGATGTAGGCCGGAGCCCAGGTCGCGCCCGACAGCGCCCGGCCCACCACCAAGCGCTTGTATGAATTCACGGTCGGGGCGGCGACGGCGCACAGGGCGCGCGCGTGCTGCAGCACGCCGCCCAGGAAATGATAGGCCATGGTGGACAGGCCCATTCCCGATTTGTCGTTCTTGTCATAAAAGGCATTCTTCTGCTTCGCCGATCCGATCGAGACATGAAAATGCGCGCCGCTGCCCGCGCGGTTGGGAAACGGTTTCGGCATGAAGGTTGCCGTCATGCCGTGCTTGTGTGCGATCTCGCTGGCCGCCATCTTGACGAAGGTGAAATTGTCGGCGGACTTGAGCGCATCGGCAAAGGTGAAATTGACCTCGAATTGGCCGTTGCCGTCCTCGTGATCGATTTGGTACACGTCGATGCCCACGGCGCGAAGCGCGGCCACCATTTCGTCCAGCACCTCGCGGGTGCGGAACAGGCCCTTGTAGTCGTAGCAGGGCTTGTCGAGGTCGTCGGTGGCATCGGCGGGCCCGAGGCTCCCGTCCGCACGCCGCGACAACAGCATGAATTCCGGTTCGATGCCGGTATACAGCGTGAGCCCGCGTTTCGTGAGCCGTTCTATCTGAGATTGCAGCGCCACCCGCGAGCAGTAGGGATAGGGCTTCTTATTGACCACCCCATTGCAAATGATGCGCGCGTACCCCGGCATCCAGGGAATGTCCTGCAGGGTCGAGAGATCGCCGACCGCCATGTAGTCCGGCCCTTCCGGGCCCATGCCGAAGCCCCACAGCGCAAAACCGGCGAAACCCGCTCCGTCGGTGAGCACCATCTCCAAATGTTCGATCGGCACGGCCTTGGCCTTTGCCGCGCCGTGTATGTCCACGAACTGCGCGAGCACATAACGGATCTTGTGTTCTTCGAAAAATTTCTTTGCCGCTTGCTGATTCATCCCGAAACCCCCGTAGATCTACCACCGCACTCATTCACCACCGTGCCCAAGGCTTGCGCGAAATACGCACCGAATGTCGGATCGCACCAGATCC
>DATLVV010000402.1:0-3059 GCA_035577165.1 Steroidobacteraceae bacterium
TGAGCCATACCGACCGCAGCGTCATGGAGATCGCCCTGGAATTGGGATTTTCCGAGCGCAGCGCGTTTCACCGCGCGTTCAGGAAATGGACGGGTGCCTCGCCCGGCGAATTTCGCCGTACCCTGCAGGCATAAGCTATGGGAACGTGCGGGAGTATGTTGCAATTCTGCTCAGCCAGTTTGAGCGGTTTGGTCACCGAGATATGAGTGACGAATCGAGGATAATTCCATCGTGAATTTATCAGGCAAAGTGCTGGTGATAACCGGAGGCGACGGGATCTTGGGTCAGGCCGTCGCCGCGACCTTGAGCGGCTACGGCGCAAGGCCCGCAATACTCGCTCACGGCGACGCGCCGCCAAAGGCCCAACCGGCCGGGACTCTGCACTACGGCGGCATCGACCTGACCCGGGAAGACGCAGCGCGCGAAGGCATGGCGCGGATCGCCAAGGATGCCGGCCGCTTGGACGGACTGATCAATGTTGCCGGCGGATTTCGTTGGGAGAAGCTGGAGGGAGGCACGCTCGCCAGCTGGGAAGCGATGTTCGCCCTCAATCTGAAGACCGTGGTGATTTCGTGCCAGGCGGCGCTGCCCCATCTGCCGCGGGCCGGCGGCGGACGCATCGTCAATGTAGGCTCATTGGCCGCCACCAAGGCCGGTGCAGGGATGGGCGCCTACGCGGCGTCCAAGGCGGGGGTCGCGAAATTGACCGAGGCGCTTGCCGAGGAACTGAAGGATAAGCACATCACTGTGAACGCCATACTCCCGAGCATCCTCGACACGCCGAGGAATCGCCTCGACATGCCGAAGGCGGATTTCGCACGCTGGGTGCCCCCGACCGAGGCCGCGGAAGTCATTGCGTTCCTGGTCTCCGATGCGGCTCGGGCGATCACCGGCGCATTGATTCCGGTCGCGGGGCGGGTATGAGCGAAGCGCCGGTCCCATCGCCCGGAGCGCGATTGCGCGCGGCCGTGCAGGCGGAGCATCCGCTGCAGATCGTCGGCGCCATCAACGCCTATGCCGCGAGAATGGCAGCCGCGTGCGGATTCAAAGCCCTGTATCTGTCGGGTGGGGGCGTTGCCGCCAATTCACTGGGAGTTCCCGATCTCGGCATCAGCACCATGGACGACGTGCTGATCGACATTCGCCGCATCACGGACGCCTGTCCGCTGCCGCTCTTGGTGGATGCCGACACCGGCTGGGGCGGGGCCTTCAATATCGCGCGCACCGTGAGGTCTTTCGTCAAGCAAGGCGCTGCGGGATTGCACATCGAAGATCAGGTTCAGGCCAAGCGTTGCGGACACCGGCCGGGCAAGGAGATCGTGTCGAAGCAAGAGATGGTGGATCGAGTCAAGGCGGCCGTGGATGCGCGTCCGGATGCGGCTTTTGTGATCATGGCGCGCACGGACGCGTTGGCGGTGGAGGGCATCGAGGCGGCCATCGAACGCTCGATGGCCTGCGTGGAAGCGGGCGCCGACATGATTTTCCCGGAAGCGATGACCGACCTTGCGATGTACCGGCGATTCAAGGACGCGGTCAAGGTGCCGGTTCTCGCCAACATCACGGAATTTGGCCAGACGCCGCTGTATACGCGCGAGGAATTGGCTGCGGTCGGCGTCGATATCGTGCTGCATTGCTGCTCGGCGTATCGGGCGATGAACGCCGCCGCGCTTGCCACATACCAGGCAATCCGCCGCGACGGCACGCAGAAGAACGTATTGAATCTAATGCAGACCCGCGACGACTTATATCGATATCTCGACTATCACGCGTACGAAGCCAAGCTCGACCAGCTGTTTGCAGCGGGGAAGGAGAAATGATGGACATGCAAGCCCCCCCAGGCGCGTTCAAACCCAAGAAGTCCGTGGCCTTGTCCGGCGTGACGGCGGGCAACACCGCGCTCTGCACCGTCGGCAGAACCGGCAATGATCTGCACTACCGCGGCTACAACATCCTCGACATCGCCACCGAATGTGAATTCGAAGAGATCGCGCATCTCCTGGTGCACGAAAAACTGCCGAATCGGGCCGAGCTGGCCGCCTATAAGATCAAACTGCGGACGCTGCGGGTGCTTCCCGCAGCCGTTGCGACCGTGCTCGAGCAGCTGCCGGCCGCAAGCCATCCCATGGACGTTTTGCGCACCGGCGTCTCCGCGTTGGGTTGCTGCATCCCCGAGGCCAACGAGCACCCGGGCAGCGGCGCGCGCGATATCGCCGATCGGCTGCTCGCTTCCCTGGGCTCGATGCTGTGCTACTGGCATCACTTTTCACGCGATCGACGCCGCATCGACGTGCAAACGGACGACGAATCGATCGGCGCCCACTTCTTGCACCTGTTGCACGGCCACAAGCCCTCCCCGTCGTGGGTGCGCGCCATGCATACCTCGCTCAATCTGTACGCCGAGCATGAGTTCAACGCCTCGACCTTCACGGCGAGAGTGATTGCGGGTACGGGTTCGGATCTGTATTCCTGCATCAGCGGCGCGATCGGCGCGCTGCGCGGGCCGAAGCACGGCGGCGCCAACGAAGTCGCGTTCGAGATTCAAAGCCGCTACGCGACGCCGGACGCCGCCGAAGCCGATATCCGCCGCCGCGTGGCGAACAAGGAGGTCATCATCGGATTCGGCCATCCGGTGTACACGATTTCTGATCCGCGCAATCAGGTCATCAAAGAAGTCTCGCGCGGCCTGGCTCGCGAGGCGAACGAGATGCGCGGATTCGAGGTCGCCGAACGGATCGAGGCGGTGATGCATGACGTCAAGACAATGTTCCCGAATCTTGATTGGTTCTCCGCCGTGTCCTATCACCTGATGGGCGTCCCGACGGCGATGTTCACGCCTCTGTTCGTCATCAGCCGCACCTCGGGCTGGGCTGCGCACGTGATCGAGCAGCGCGAGGACGGCAAGATCATTCGACCGAGCGCCAACTACGTTGGCCCGGAGAATCTTCCCTTTGTGCCGCTCGACCAGCGCCCCTGAACCCTTAAGACCGTCAACGCTCCATGTCCCACGATATTAGATCCGCCGAACGTCCTGCACCGGACTCCATTCTGACCGGGATTGC
>DATLVV010000403.1:0-4614 GCA_035577165.1 Steroidobacteraceae bacterium
CATGACGGCCACCGTGGGCTACAACTATATTCGCGGCGAGTTTCTGGCCGAGCCCATTCCGCGATTCGAAGCCGCCCTGGCCGAAGCCTATGCGGCCGGACTTCTCGGCAAGAATATTCTCGGCAGCGGCGTCGACTTCGACCTGCACATGTTCGTCGGCGCAGGCGCCTACATCTGCGGCGAAGAGACCGCGTTGCTCGAATCGCTCGAAGGCAAACCCGGCAAGCCGCGATTCAAACCGCCGTTTCCCGCCAATTTCGGCCTGTTCGGCAAGCCGACCACGATCAACAACACGCAGAGCTTTGCCTCCGTGCCGACCATCCTGCGCAAAGGCGCCGCATGGTTTGCGGGCCTGGGACCCGTGAATTCGGGCGGGACCATCATTTTTTCAGTCTCCGGTCATGTCGAGAAGCCGGGCAATTTCGAATTGCCGCTGGGGGTTCCGTTCAAGGACCTGATGGCGTTGGCGGGCGGCGTATGGAAGGGGCGCAAGCTCAAAGCAGTGATCCCGGGCGGCTCGTCCTGTCCGGTGCTTCCGGCGGATGTGATGTGGGCCACCAATATGGACTACGACTCGGTCAAAAAGGCGGGCTCCTCGATCGGCACCGGCGCGGTCATCGTCATGGACGAGACCACTTGCATGGTGCGGGCGCTCGAGCGTCTGGCGCGTTTTTATATGTCGGAGTCCTGCGGTCAGTGCACGCCCTGCCGCGAGGGCACCGGCTGGCTCACTCGAATGCTGAGGCGGATCATCGCGGGCCAGGGCAGGAGCGAGGATTTAGGGCTGTTGCTCGACGTGGCCAATCGAATCGAAGGCCATACCATTTGCGCGCTGGGTGATGCGGCGGCGTGGCCGGTGCAGAGCTTCCTCAAGCATTTCAGGCCCGAGTTTCAATACATGATCGAGCACCAGGGGCGTTCGATCATCGAAGGCCAGCCCGCGGCCGTGGCGGCGTAGGGCGGACTATGAGCGACGATACCGTCAATATCGAGGTCAATGGGGTGCCGCTCAAGGCCCGCAAGGGTCAAATGATCATGCAGGTCACGGATCCTGCGGAAATCTACATCCCGCGCTTCTGTTATCACGACAAGCTGAGCGTCGCCGCCAATTGCCGCATGTGTCTGGTCGAGGTGGAGAAGGCGCCGAAACCGATGCCGGCCTGTGCCACGCCGGTGACGGAAGGCATGAAGGTGTTCACCAAGTCGCCGAAGGCCGTCGCCGCGCAGCGCGCGACCATGGAATTTCTGCTGATCAACCATCCCCTGGACTGCCCGATTTGCGATCAAGGCGGCGAGTGCGAACTGCAGGACCTGGCGCTGGGCTATGGCCGGGACATCTCCCGTTTCAGCGAACGCAAGCGGGTGGTCAAGGACAAGAACCTGGGTCCGCTGGTGTCGACCGACATGACGCGCTGCATTCATTGCACGCGCTGCATTCGCTTCGGACAGGAAATCCAGGGCTATCCCCAGATGGGCACCACCGGCCGCGGCGAAAACATGGAGGTCGGCACTTACATCGAACACAGCGTCGATCATGAGCTCTCCGCCAATATCATCGACCTGTGTCCGGTCGGCGCGCTCAACAACAAGCCGTTCCGCTATCACGCCCGCTCGTGGGAAATGACCCAGCAAGCG
This sequence comes from Steroidobacteraceae bacterium, assembly GCA_035577165.1. Taxonomy (GTDB): domain Bacteria; phylum Pseudomonadota; class Gammaproteobacteria; order Steroidobacterales; family Steroidobacteraceae; genus Bog-1198. The sequence goes on from DATLVV010000403.1 coordinate 1,636, forward strand.
TTGATATCGCCGCATGACGCCTTCGGCACCAACCTGTATGCGCACATGCTGCGCGGCAGGCTGATGCGCATGGTGCCGCGGGAAAACGAGGAGCTCAACGAAACCTGGATCGCGGATCGCGATCGCTTCGGCTTCGAGGGGATTTATTCCGCGGAGCGGGTCACCGAACCCATGGTCCGCATCGACGGAGCCTTGCGCGCAGTCGAATGGGAAGTGGCGCTCAACGCCGCCGCCGAAGGCTTGCAAAAAGTGGCCGCCGCGCATGGCGGCGGCGCCGCGGGATTCCTGGCCTCGCCCCTGGCCACGGTCGAGGAACTCTTTTTGCTGGCGCAGATTGCGCGCGGCATGAGCTGCGCCAATATCGATCACCGGCTGCGTCAGCTGGACTTTCGGGACCAGGAGAGCGACGCGGTCTTCCCGCATCTGGGACTCAAGATCGCCGCCGTCGACCAACTTCAAGGCGTGCTCGTGATCGGTTCGAATCTGCGGCATGAAATGCCGATGCTGGCGCACCGCCTCCGCAAGGCCGCGGTCAAGGGCGCAAAGGTCGCCTTCCTCAATCCGCGCCGCTTCGACTATATGTTTCCGGTCGCCGCCTACGTGTCGGCGCCGGACGATATGGCCGCCGAACTCGCGGCGCTGGTGCGCGCCGCCGCGGCGGCGCAGGACAAGCCGGTGCCCGCGGGCATCCCGTCCGCGCAGGTCAACGATTCCCACCGTGCGGCAGTCGGTGCGCTGGCGAGCGGCAGCCGCCGCGCCGTCATTCTCGGAACCTTGGCGCAGCGGCATCCGGCGTACGCCGAACTCAAGGCGCTGGCCGCGGTGCTGGCGGACCTGTGCTCGGCCAGCGTCGGCTGCATCACCGAGGGCGCGAATTCCGCAGGAGCGCACCTGGCGGGCGCCGTGCCGCACCGCGCCCCGGGTGGTGCGCCGCTCGCGCAACCGGGCCTCTCGGCGCGTGCCATGTTGGAGTCGGCCCTCAAGGCTTATGTATTGCTCGGCGCGCTCGATCCGGCGTCGGACTGCGCAGCGGATGCGGGCGCGCTCGAAACCGCAGAACTCGTGGTCGCGGTGACCAGCCATCTTCCGGAGAAACTTCGCGCGGCCGTGCACGTGGTGCTGCCGATCGGGTCCTTCGCCGAAACCTCCGGCACCTTCGTCAATGCCGAGGGACGCTGGCAGAGCTGGGCGGGTGCCGCCAAGCTCCTCGGCGAAGCGCGGCCGGGCTGGAAGGTGCTGCGCGTGCTCGCGAACCTGCTGAATATTCACGGCGTCGACTACGTGAGCTCCGAGGAAATTCGCGAGGCGCTGAAGGCGCTCTGCGGCACCCGGATCGAGCCGTCGCGGTGGGATGGCGCATCCGGGACGCCGGCTGCGGTGCCCCAGGGAGCGGTGCCGGCAGGTGCCTGGTTGGATATTCCGCCCTATCAATCCGATGCCCTGGTGCGCGGCTCCGAGGCGTTGTCAAAGACCAAGGACGGGCGCATGTCCCGCACAGTGATCTAAATGTGGCAGTGGAGCCCGCTTCGCGACTGGCTGGCCGGCATCATCACGCCGTACTGGACGTCGCCGCTGCTGCTCGCGGTGCAGACCCTGATGGTCATGATCTGCCTCATTCTCACCATGGCTTTCTACACGCTGGCGGAACGCAAGGTCATCGGCTGGATACAAGCGCGCAAGGGTCCGAACCGCATCGGCGGACTGTTCATACCGGGTCTGGCTCAGCCCTTTGCCGACGTCGTCAAACTCATCTTCAAGGAAATCGTCATTCCGGCGGACGCAAACGGATTCTTGTTCCGTCTGGCGCCGTTTCTGTCGCTGGTACCCTCGTTGGCGATCTGGGCGGTGATTCCCTTCGCGCCGGAACACGCCTTCGCCAACATCGATGCCGGGCTTCTGTATATTTTGGCGCTGACCTCCATGGGTGTGTACGGCATCATCCTCGCGGGTTGGGCGGCCAACTCCAGGTACGCATTCCTCGGGGCCATGCGCTCCGCCGCGCAGATCGTCGCCTACGAAATTGCCATGGGATTCGCCATGGTCGGCGTGTTGATGGCCGCGGGCAGCCTGAATATCGGCGAGATCATTCATGCACAGCGCGGCTGGTTCGGCTGGAACTGGACCTGGCTGTTCCCGCTGCTGCTGGTGTACTTCATTTCGGGTGTCGCCGAAACCAACCGCGCACCCTTCGATGTCGCCGAGGGCGAGTCGGAAATCGTCGCCGGCTTCCACGTCGACTACTCCGGCATGGCTTTCGCGCTGTTCTTCATCGCCGAATACGTCAACATGATCTTGATTTCGGCGCTAACGGTCATTTTCTTCTTCGGCGGCTGGCTGTCGCCCTTTGACGGTCTGCTGCCCGACGATGCGTGGTTGGCCACGCCCAGCTTTTTCTGGTTCGGCTTGAAGACCTTGTTCCCCATGTTCACCTTTCTGTGGCTGCGTGCGACATTTCCGCGCTATCGCTTCGACCAGATCATGCGTTTGGGCTGGAAGGCTTTGATTCCGGTCACGCTGGTGTGGTTGCTGGTCGAGGGCTGCATGGTTTATCTGCATGTCGGTCCGTGGAGGGGGCATCTGTAATGCGCGCCATCCGTAATTTGCTCAAAACCTTCTTGCTGTGGGAGCTGGCCCAGGGGCTGTGGGTCACCTGGAAGGGACTGTGGGCCCCCAAGGTCACCGTCAACTACCCGGAAGAGAAGACTCCCCAGAGCAGCCGTTTTCGCGGCCTGCACGCGCTGCGGCGCTACCCGAACGGCGAGGAGCGCTGCATTGCCTGCAAGCTTTGCGAAGCCGTATGCCCGGCCCTCGCCATCACCATCGAGTCCGACGTCAGCGCGGACGGCACGCGGCGCACCACGCGCTACGACATCGATCTCACGAAGTGCATATTCTGCGGCTTTTGCGAGGAATCCTGCCCGGTCGACTCGATCGTCGAGACGCGCATCCTCGAGTACCACGGCGAGAGCCGCGGCGACC
>DATLVV010000404.1:0-5842 GCA_035577165.1 Steroidobacteraceae bacterium
GTCGCATTCCCCTGCCGCGCGGCAAGGTCATCGGCGGCTCGGGTTCCATCAACGGCATGGCCTATCACCGCGGCCACCCGACGGACTATGACGATTGGGCTGCGGCCGGCAATACCGGCTGGAGCTGGAAGCAGGTGCTGCCGTATTTTCGCGTGTCGGAAAACAATGCCGACCGGCGCGATACCGCCGTGCACGGCATCGACGGGCCCATTCACGTGACCTTCATTCCGAAACCCAATCGCCTGAATCAGGCGTTTGCCGATGCCTTTGCGGCGGTCGGCGGTTTTCGACACTGCGAAGATTTCACCGGTCTTGATCCGGAAGGCTACGGGCTGCGCCAGGGCACGATTCATCGCGGCCGCCGCGATTCCAGCGCGAGCGCCATGCTGATGCCGGCCCTTGCGCGCCCGAATCTCACTGTGCTCAGCCGTACTGCCGTCACCGGCATTCGCATCGAGGGAGGACGCGCCACGGGCGTCGACGTCGCCGCCGCCGCCGGCGGACCGCGCCAGGTGCGCGCGTTGCGCGAGGTACTGCTGTGTGCCGGTGCGGTTCACTCGCCGCAGCTGCTGATGCTCTCCGGCGTGGGGCCTGCGCAGCATCTGGAGTCGCTGGGCATTGCCGTCAAGGCGAACCTCGCCGGCGTCGGCGCCAATTATCACGACCACCCGGCCGTGCCGATTGCGCTGGAGATGCGCGATACCACCTCGTATGGACTGTCGTGGCGCACCCTGCCGCGTGCCTTGTGGAACCTCGCCGAATATGTGCTCGCGCGACGCGGGCCGCTGGCGAGCAATGTGTTCGAGTCGACTGCCTTCATTCGAAGCCATGCGGGCGCCGTTCGCCCGGACATTCAGGTCGCGTTTCAGCCCGCGCGCCGCAATCTTAACTCCTCGCCGCTGCCCATGGGACATGGCTTCGCCTTCAGCGTGGTGAATCTCTACCCGCGCAGCCGCGGCGAAGTGCGGCTTGCCAGCAGCGACCCGCGAGCCGCTCCCCGGGTGAATCCGAATATCCTCCTCGACCCTGCGGACTGGGAGCCGCTGCTGCGCGGCCTGCATCTGGTGCGGGAGCTCTGCGATATGCCCGCCTTTGCACCCTATCGGGCCACCGAAGTGCGCCCCGGCCGCAGGCTCGGCAGCGATGCCGAGCTTCGGGCCTATTTGCGCGAGGCGACCGCCACCGTTCATCATCCGGTGGGCAGCTGCCGCATGGGCATCGATGCCACGGCCGTCGTCGACCCCACCTTGAGGGTTTGCGGCATCGATGCACTGCGGGTAGTGGACGCCGCAATATTTCCAGGTATTGTCGGCGGCAACACCAACGCGCCGATCGTGATGGTGGCCGAAAAGGCGGCCGCTTTGATCACGGGACGCACCAAAGACTAAGGGAAAGGCATGGCGGCAGAACATATCCGGCACTGGCGAGTAGGCGATGTCGACATTGCGCGCATCGTCGAAGTCTACGGTTTTGAAGATGACATCAGCATGCTGCTGCCCGACGCCACGCCGCAGTACGTGCAGCAATTTGGCTGGCTGCAGCCGCACTTTGCCACCCGCGACGGCAAGATGATCATTTCCTTTCAGTGCTTCGTGCTGCGCTCGAAAGGCCGCACCGCCATGATCGACACCTGCATCGGCAACGATCGCAAGCGCGAGTTCGAGGTGTTCTGCAACATGCAGAACACCTTCCTAGAGGATTTGAGCGCGGCCGGTTTCCCCGCAGAAACGGTCACCGATGTGCTGTGCACGCATCTGCACTTCGATCATGTGGGCTGGAACACCCGGCTGGTCGATGGCCGGTGGGTGCCCACCTTCCCGCAGGCCCGCTACCTCTTCGGACGGCGCGAAATGCAGCACTGGAAACATCTGCGCGACACCGGCGGCTATCATCACATGGACCATTTGGTCGATTCGATCGATCCGATTCTCGCCGCCGGGTTGGAGGAGTACATCGACGCGGATTTCCGTCTCACCGATGAGGTATCGCTCATTTCGACCCCGGGCCACACTCCCGGTCACGTCAGCGTGCTGATCGAATCACGCGGCGCGCGCGCCGTCATCACCGGGGACTTGATGCACAACCCGATCCAGATCGCCATACCCGCGACCGAAGCGCGCTTCGACATGGACAAACCCCAGGCCGCGCGTACCCGCTGCGACTTCGTGCAGCGCTTCTCCAATTCCGACACCTTGGTCATCGGCAGCCACTTTCCCGAACCGACCGCCGGCCACATCGTGTCCGACGGCACGGCGTGGAAGCTCAAACTATGAGCGCTGTGGCGGCCTACCCCGGTCTGTCCGGCCAGCGCGTCTTCATCACCGGGGCCGCCCGCGGACTCGGACGGTCGATGGCGGAGAAATTGGCCAATTGCGGCGCCACCGTGGCTGTGACCGATGTCGATGCCGGCGGCTGCGGGGAAGTGGTCAAAGGCATTCGCGCCGCAGGCGGCGCCGCGTTTGCGTACTGCGTCGACGTCGCCGTGCGTGAACAGATGCTGGACGCCGCCGCGCAGTTTGCCGCACAGGGCGGGCGCATTGACGCCGTGATCAACAACGCCATGCTGCTGCGCTACGAGCCGGTGGAAAAAATCACCGCGGAAACGCTCACCCGCATGACCGCCATCGGCATCAACGGCAGCATCTGGGGCGCGCAGGCATTGCTCGCGCACTACGATGCGGCGCGCGGCGGCGCAATCATCAACATGGCGTCCCCCGTGGCGGAGAAGGGTTTCCCCAACACGGCGGCCTACAGCCTCGTGAAGGGCGCCATCGTCACGCTCACCAAGGTTCTGGCGGCCGAACTCGGGCCGCGCAATGTGCGCGTCAACGCCATCGCACCGGGTTCGGTACCGACGCCGGGTGCACTGGGGCTCAACGACGAGGCCGAATACGCCCGTCGCTCGCGTTCAATACCCCTGCGGCGCCTGGGTCACGAGCAAGACAACGCCGAGGCCTGCGCGTTTCTGCTGAGCGGCGCGGCATCGTTCATCAACGGCGAAATTCTGCATGTCGACGGCGGCATTGCCGCCGCGGGGTAAGAACAATGCCCAAGGCCATTCCCGAATTTGACACCGACCCGTTCTCGCGCGAATCAGTGAGGAACGCGCGCGCGATCGACGACCGGCTGCGCGAGTTCGCACCCGTGGTCAAGCTGCCGCGGGAGAACATCACCATGCTCGGTCGCCACGAGCACGTCGCCGCCGGCCTCAAGGATTGGAAGAGTTTCTCCTCGACCTCGCGCCCCTGGCACGATCCGAACTCGGTGCGGCCCGAACTGCTGCTCACCGACGATCCGCCCAAACATTCCCGGGTGCGGGCGGTGGTGGCGAATGCCCTCTCGCCGCGCGCCCTCTCGCATATGGCCGAAGCATTCCGCCGCGACGCCGGCAGCATCGTCGACGCGCTGCGCTCGCGTGCAAGCGAGACCATCGATGCGGTCGACGACATCACTCAGCCCTTCGTCTACAAGGTGCTGCCCGATCTGATCGGCCTGCCGCAGGAGGGGCGCGAGCACATGTACGCCTTCGGCAATATGGTGTGGGCCACGATGGGTCCCATGAACGAGCTGTTCCATGAAGCGATGCAGAACACCGAGGCGGTCATCGCCTGGGCGAGCCAGTGCTGCAACCGGGAGAATCTCGCGCCCGGCAGTCTCGGCATGGCCATGTACGAGGCGGCCGATCGCGGCGAGGTCAGCGTGCAGGAAGCCAATCTGCTGGTGGGCATCTTGCTGTCGGCGGCGGCTGACACCACCGTATTGACGCTGGCCAACACGGTGCGCGCATTTTGCGAGTTTCCCGATCAGTATCGGCTGGTGCGCGCCGACCGCACGCTCCTCAAGGCTGCATTCGAGGAAAGTCTGCGCTGGGATTCACCCTCGCGCATGGCCGGACGCATTGCCATGAAGGACGTGGAAATCGACGGCTACGTGATTCCGGCGGGCGAGCGCTGCGGTCTGATGTTCGCCGCCGCCAACCGCGACCCGCGCCGTTGGGAGGCGCCGGATCGTTTCGAGGTGCGCAGAAACAATCGCGACAACTTAGGCTTCGGCTACGGCGTGCATGCCTGCGTGGGGCGGGTGCTCGCGCTGCTCGAGGCCGAGGCGCTGTTGGGCGCCCTCGCCGAGAGCATCGAACACTTCGAGCTCGCCGGTGACCCCGAACCGTGGATGACCACCATCGGCCACGGTCCCATTCGGCTGCCCGTCAAGGCGCGGTTTGCCGGGTTTGCCGCGCACTAACGCACGGCCGCGCACTAACGCACGGCGGAAATCACCATGTCCGACAATTTCTGGAAGCGCTCGGTATTGGCATTGCTTTCCATGAGACCGGCCGAGAGGAACGTGAACGACAGGTCGCGCTCCGGATCGACCCAGAAGAGCGTGGTGCCTGCACCGTAGTTGCCGAAAGTGCCCGGCGAGGCCAGCGTGCCGAACATGTGACGGCACATCGCGGTGCCGCGCAGCGAGAACCCGAGACCGATGTAGGCCGGCGCCGGATCCCAGCCGCGCTCGCGGCCCCGGGCCGCGTACAGTTCATTGGGTTTTTCACCGGTCCAGTTGCGGCGCGCCGTCGCAAGCGTCGCGGGCGACAGAATTCGCGCGCCATCGAGGGTGCCGTTCTGCCGGAACATCTCCGCGAATCGGGACATGTCGGGCACGGTGGAGGCGATACCCACCCACGGCATCTCGGCATGTTCTTCCTCGAACGCTCCATTGGGGCCCAAGTTGCTGTGCCCGCGATGCCCAATCGGATAGTTGCCGCGAAAATCGGGCACCACTTTGCGCGGCTTGAGGTCGGCGCGCAGTCCCACGGAGGTATCGCGCATCTTGAGCGGCGTCAGAATTTCATCCTGCACGATCTGGCGGTAACCGCGGCGCTTGGGATCGGTGCGGCGCACACACTCCGCCATCAGCACGTGATTCACCAGCGGCGAGTAGGCCACGGTGGTGCACGGCGGTTGCTCAGGTCTGACCAGTTCGATGACGGCGGCAATCATTTCGTCGAACCGATCGATGTACATGTTGGGCTTGAGCTCAAAGATGATCGGAAAGCCGGCCTGATGCGACAGCAAGTGCCAGATCTGCACTTTCTCGCGGCCGTGACCGCTGAACTCGGGGATCAACTCCGATACAGTCGAAGTCAGTGCAAAGTACCCGCGCTCGATGGCCCGCAGCACCAGCGTATTGGTAAATGCCTTGGTGATGGAAAATATGCTGAATACAGAATTCAGCGCCAGCGGTTGGGTCTGCCCCGCATCGGCAGCGCCGATGGCCGTCTCCATGGCGACCACACCCGCCTGCGCTACTTTGATCACAACGCCGTGATACAACCCGGCCTTGATATCCGCACGGATGACATTTTCCACATCGGCGAGACGCTGTTGATCCATACCTGTGGATGCCATTTGAACCCCCAATCGCTCGTTGTGTGGAAACCACGAGTATAGCCAGACCCCGCGGCCCGCTTCCTCAACTTTCGCGCCGGTGGCCCTGTGCACGAGAATGGGGCGGGATACCGCGTGAGGACTTTGACGCAATACCCTGGTGAGCAAATAGGATTTCGCTCTACATCGAATCACCCCTACCCCTGATGGTGTATAAATGGAGTAGGTACGGACCTGTACGATTGAAGCAACACCAAGTATTTGCGATCGTCATCAATGACGACGCGCTTCGCAACTGGCTGATCATCGGGGGAATCGGGATGTCTAGAAGACCAATGCTAGGGAATATGCCGGCACACGCTCGCCGCGGCCGCTGGACGGGCACTATCGTGGCCGCTGTTTTCGCTACGCAGCTGATCGGATCGGCCGCGTTCGCCGACCAACTGGAGGAAATA
>DATLVV010000405.1:0-5241 GCA_035577165.1 Steroidobacteraceae bacterium
AGGGACGTACCCTGCAGCCGCCGGGCGAGAGCCTCGGCCTGTGCCGAGGCAGCAATGCTGCGATTGAGCAGGGCTTCGGCCGATGCCAGCCATGCAGCGGTCGCCGGCATGTCAGATCTTGTAGCCGCGGTGCACGGCCACAATGCCGCCGGTCAGATTGTGGTAGCGCGTCAGGCCGAACCCGGCCGCGCGCAGCATCTCGAGCAGCGTCTCTTGGTCGGGATGCATGCGAATCGATTCCGCCAGATATCGATAGCTGGCCGCGTCATCCGCCACCCATCGGCCGAGCAGCGGCAATACCTTGAAGGAATAAGCGTCGTAAATCGGTTTGAGACCGGGGGCCGTCGGCGTCGAAAACTCCAGCACCAACAATTGGCCGCCGGGCTTCAACACGCGATGCATGGACTTGAGCGCCGCGGCCTTGTCGGTCACGTTGCGCAGCCCGAAGCCGATGGTGATGCAGTGGAAGGAGTTGTCCTCGAAGGGCAGGCGCTCGGCATCGGCGACGATGCACTCGATGTTTCCCACCAGGCCCCGATCGAGCAAGCGGTCGCGGCCGATTTCCAGCATCGCGGGATTGACGTCCGACAGCACCACGCGGCCGGTTTTGCCCACTTGGCGCAGCATTCCGGCCGCCAGGTCGCCGGTGCCACCGGCGACATCCAGGGCGCGCTCGCCGGGCCGCAACCCCGTCAGGGAGAGGGTGAATTGCTTCCACAGGCGGTGCACGCCGAACGACATCAAGTCGTTCATGACATCGTACTTTCCCGCCACGCTCGCGAATACCGAACGAACGCGCCGGGCCTTGTCGCCCGGGGGGACCTTTTCAAACCCGAAATCGACCTTGGAGTTGTCCATGACGCCCCTTAATGTGCCACAGACATTGTAGCCGACCGGGACTGCCCTATCGCTGTGGCTTCAGGGCCTCGGCGCAGCGCTCAAGATACCGGGCCCAGTGGGCGGCGCGGTCGCGGCCCAGCTCGTGCAACAGACTCCAGGTGTAAAGCCCGGTATTGTGGCCGTCGTCAAACAGCAGCCGCAGCGCATAGTTTCCCACCGGTTCAACCCCGGTGATGCCGACGTTCTGCTTGCCCACCTGCAGCACTCCTTCGCCGCCGCCGTGACCTTTCACTTCGGCGGAGGGCGAGAACACCCGCAGGTACTCGAAGGGCAGCTCGAAATGCGAGCCGTCGTCGAAGTGCACTTCGAGCAGCCGCGACTGGGTGCGCAGTTTGATGTCGGTGGGCTGAGGCGTGGTGCGCTCTGCCATGGCGCTACAGGATGTACCGCGACAGATCCTGGTCCTTGACCAGTTCGCCGAGATTGCCCTCGACATACTCGCGATTGACGGTGATCAAAGTACCGTTGCGGTCGGCGGCATCGAAGGACACGGTTTCCAACAGCCGTTCCATCACGGTATGCAGCCGCCGCGCGCCGATGTTCTCGGTGCGCTCGTTGACCTCGAAAGCCACTTCGGCGAGGCGCCGCACGCCGCAGGGGGCAAATTCCAAATCCACGCCTTCGGTGGCGAGCAGGGCCTTGTACTGGCGGCAGAGCGAGGCATCGGGTTCGGTCAGAATGCGCACGAAATCCTCGACCACCAGCGGCTCGAGCTCGACTCGAATGGGCAGGCGGCCCTGCAGTTCCGGAATCAGGTCCGAGGGCTTGGACATGTGAAACGCACCGGACGCGATGAACAACACATGATCGGTCTTCACGGCGCCGTACTTGGTATTCACCGTGCACCCTTCCACCAAGGGCAAGAGGTCGCGCTGTACGCCCTCGCGCGAGACGTCGGCGCCGGCGGTTTCCTGGCGGCGTGCAATCTTGTCGATTTCATCGATGAATACGATGCCGTTCTGCTCGGCGTTCTCCACGGCACGAAGCTTCAATTCCTCCTCGTTGATCATCTTCGAGGCTTCCTCGTCGATCAGAAGCTTCAAGGCCTCCTTGATCTTGAGCTTGCGCTGCCGCGTGCGGCTGGCGCCCAGGTTTTGAAACATCCCCTGCAATTGTTGGGTCATTTCTTCCATGCCCGGCGGCGCCATGATTTCCACGCCCATGGGACTCGAGCGCACTTCGATTTCGATCTCGCGGTCTTCCAGATGGCCTTCGCGAAGCATTTTCCGAAAGCGCTGCCGGGTTTCGTTGTCGCGCGGCGCCGTGTCCCCGGTGAAGCCCGCGGAGGCGCGCGGCAGCAGCACGTCCAGCACCCGCTCCTCGGCACTGTCGGCGGCGCGATGGCGCACCTTGGCGATCTCCTCCTCGCGAGTCATTTTCACGGAGATCTCGACAAGATCCCGGACGATCGAATCCACTTCGCGCCCAACATAGCCCACTTCAGTGAATTTGGTGGCCTCCACCTTGAGGAACGGCGCCTTGGCGAGGCGCGCCAGGCGGCGGGCAATCTCGGTCTTGCCGACGCCGGTCGGGCCGATCATGAGGATGTTCTTGGGGGTGATCTCGGCGCGCAGCAAGGGGGCGACCTGGCCGCGTCGCCAGCGATTGCGCAGGGCGATGGCGACCGCGCGCTTCGCGGCTTTCTGGCCGACGATGTGCTTGTCCAGCTCTTCGACGATTTCACGCGGGGTCATCTGCGACATGGCGCTCTACAGCTCCTCGATGGTCAAATTGCGATTGGTGTAGATGCAGATGTCGGCGGCAATATTCAGCGAGCGTTCCACGATGTCGCGCGCGGACAGGTCGGTGGCCTGGAGATAAGCCGTGGCGGCGGCCTGCGCAAAGCTGCCGCCCGAGCCGATGGCGATCAAGTCATGTTCCGGCTCGATGACATCGCCGGTGCCCGAAATCACGTAAGTCTGCCCTAAGTCCGCGACACAGAGCAGCGCCTCGAGCCGGCGCAGACTGCGATCGGTACGCCAGTCCTTGGCCAATTCGATGGCGGCGCGGGTCAGGTTGCCGAATTGCTCCAGTTTCGCCTCGAAGCGCTCGAACAAGGTAAAGGCATCGGCCGTGCCGCCCGCAAATCCAGCCAGCACTTTTCCGCCGTACAGGCGACGGACCTTGCGAGCATTGGCCTTCATCACGCTCTGACCGAGGGTCACTTGACCATCGCCGCCAACCGCCACATGGCCGTGGCGCCGCACGGCGAGAATGGTGGTGCCGTAGATTCGCTCGGGATCGTGATTCATGGGAAACAGGGTGGGGCCATTGACGGCCCTTTCAAGCGCTGCGCTGGCGGCGGCGGGCCCGCGGATGCGCGGACTCGTAGACCGTCGCCAAGTGCTGGAAGTCCAGATGAGTATAGATCTGAGTGGTGCCGATATCGGCGTGACCCAGCAGTTCCTGCACTCCCCGCAGGTCACCGCTGGATTCGAGCAGGTGAGTGGCGAAGGAGTGGCGGAACATGTGGGGATGCACATGCACGCCTATGCCCTGGCGGCGGCCCCAGGCCGCGACGCGCAGCTGCACGGCACGGCCCGACAAAGGACGGCCGCTCTGTCCCAGGAAGAGCACGTCCGTAGCGGTCTTGACCAACGGCGCCCGCTCTCGCAACCAGTGCTTGAGGGCCTGTATGGCATGACGGCCGACCGGCACGATTCGCGCCTTATTGCCCTTGCCGAGCACGTTCACCGTACGGTCCGCGAGATCGAGCGCGCCGAGCGTCAGGCCCGCGAGCTCGGATAACCGCAGGCCCGAGGAGTAGAACAATTCCATGATGGCCTTGTCGCGTGCGGACAGAGAATCGTCGACGCGAAAGGCCAGAAGCCGGCCCATTTGGTCGGCATCCAGGGTGGCGGGCAGACGCTTTTTGAGCTTGGGGGCCCGAACATCCTGCGCCGGATTGCGCGCGTCATGTCCCTCGCGCATCAGGAATCCGTAGAAGGTTCGCGCCGCCGACAGCCGCCGCTGAATACTGCGCGGGCTCAAGCCTGCGCCGTGCAGGGCGGCCGCAAAGGCGCGCAACTGCTGATGATCGAGACTGCTCCAGGCGGCCAATTTGCGGCGCGCGGCGAATTCGGCGAGCTCAGACAGATCGTGCCGATAGGCCGCCACGGTATGGGCGCTCAGACGTCGTTCGAGCGCAAGGTGCGACAGAAATCGATCGATCCATGCGCGCTCGCGCGAAACCATGGTACGAGAAGCGTCAGCGCATCAACGCGTAAGTCACGAGCTCGCCGATGCGCGACAGAAACTCCGTGCTCATGGCGGGGTGGAACCGTTCGGCATCGCTGGCGCCGATGGCGAGAATTCCCAATTCCCCCTTGGGACCCAGGGGAGTGAGGGCAACCGAGCCAATCTCGACCGAGTCCTTGCCGAAAAGATAATCGCGCTGCGCGTCGCGGACCTGTCCGCAGCGCGGCTTGCCCGATTGCAGCAGGGTCTCGAAGGTCTTGATGTCGGCATCCGTCGGGCTGCCGGTGCGCAAGAATCGGGCGGCGTCGGGCTCCAGAGCCTTGGCCGATTCCAAAAACAGCACCAGCACCGAATGCATGGCGTCGAAATCCTCGCGCAGCGAAGTCTCGACGGCATTGATGGTCTCAGGCAGCGTGTGCGCGCGAATCAGACGCTGGCATAGGCGGTGAATGCGATCGGCCAGCGCATCGTTGGCGCGCGCCACGTCGACGAGTTCCTTCAACTTGCGCTCGAGCGACTGGTTGCGCTCGCGCAGCACCTCGACCTGACGCTCCACCAGGCTCACCGTCGCGCCCATGTCGCGCAAATGCGGCAGACGCAGCTTGGTCAGCAGCGGAGAATTGCGCTCGAAGAAATCCGGATAGGTCTGCAGATATTCCGCGACACTGGTGTCATTGAGACCCTCGTGCTTGATCCCACGCGCCTGACTGGTCATTGTTCATTCCCCCTGCATCACGTTATATCGATCGATCCCGTAAATACCGTCGTCGCCGGCCCTGTCAACCACAGGCGCTCGCCCACTCCCGGCCAAGACACCGAGGCGGCGCCTCCCGGCAGGTCGACCCGCACCTCGGCGTCCAACAATCCGCGCCGCCGGCCGACGGCCACCGCGGCGCCTGCGCCGGTGCCGCAGGCCAAAGTCTCACCCACTCCGCGCTCGAATACCCGCAATTTCACGTGGCCGCGATCCACGATCTGCATGAACCCGACATTGACGCGCTTGGGAAAGCGCGGATGGTTCTCGATACTAGGCCCAAACCGCGCCAGCGGCGCGGTTTTCACGTCGGACACCTGCAGCACAGCATGCGGATTGCCCATCGAGACCGCACCGATCTCGATGTCCGCGCCGTCGACGTGCAAGGA
>DATLVV010000406.1:0-10129 GCA_035577165.1 Steroidobacteraceae bacterium
ATCGCATTCCATGTTAAGACGCCACCGCTCCACGAACTTGTGATATCGCGACGGCGACGTATCCAGACGCGACATCTCAAGTCACCGGCGGAGCACCGCCTTCTTCCTTGCGCCGCGCCACGTAGGCGTCGAGCGCCTCGACGATGGACGGATCGCGCGCCGGTGCGACATAACGCTTCAACTCGTTTTGCCAGATGCCGGTGGCCCGCTCGGTCGCTGTCTTCGCGCCATCCTCGGCCCACTGCCCGGCATTGCGCCAGTCGGACACCAGAGGCGCATAGAACGCGCTTCGATACCGCTCCATGGTATGCGCGCAGCCAAAGAAGTGGCCGCCGGCACCGACTTCGGCCACGGCCTCGAGGGCAAGATCCGAAGGCGCCGCCCCCACGGGTTGGAAGACTTCGGCAAACATCTGCAGCATCTCGATGTCCAGGATGAATTTCTCGTAAGACGTGGTCAGTCCACTCTCCAGCCAACCGGCCGCGTGCAGCACGAAATTGCAGCCCCCGAACAGCGCGCCCCACAGACTCATCTGCGATTCGTAGGCCGCTTGCGCATCGGGAATGTTCGACGCTGTCGCGTTGGATGAGCGCCATGGCAAACCGAGAAAGCGCGCCAACTGACCCGCGCCGAAGGCCGCCTTCACATACTCCGGAGTGCCGAAGGCCGGCGACCCGGATTTCATGTCGACGTTGGATGTAAAGCTGCCGTACACAATGGGCGCACCCGGTCTTACGATTTGCGCCAGGGTCAGCCCCGCCAGCGCTTCAGCGTGGGCCAGCGTCAGCGCCCCCGCAACCGTCACCGGCGCCATGGCGCCGGCCAGCGTGAACGGCGTGATGATGAGGACCTGTCCCGCGGTCGCAAAATCGATGATGCCGTCGGCCATCGGTATGTCGAGCTGCAGCGGCGAATTGGTATTGATGATGGTGTAGGTGTATGGGCGCGAACGAAATTCCCCGGGAGTAATCCCGTGCGCGAGGCGGATCAGCTCGAAGTTGTCGGCGACCTGCTTGTGCCCCCGCGAAAAAATGAAAGGAATCTTGTCGCACAGCAGGAGCTGCGCCCGAGTCACTTCCAAATGGCGATTCTGTACGGGGATATCCTGCGGTTCGGTCGCGCCGCCGAGCACATGGATGACTTCGAAGTTCTGGCACAGCTTCACCAGGTTGCAGAAATCCTCGAAGGTTCCGGCGCGCCGTCCGCCGGCTGTGTCCATGATGTTCGGAGGGCCGGAGGTCACGGCAAAGGCGACGCATTGATTCGACAGGGGCACATGCCGCCCCGGATCCACCGCGTGCAAGGTGATGTCGCGCGGCGCGGTTGCGAGCGATGCGCCGACCAGTTCGCGGTCGAGGCGCACCATCAGCGTTGCCTCATCGATTTCGGCGCCGGCCTTGCGATACAGCACGCGCGCATCGGCGGACAG
This sequence comes from Steroidobacteraceae bacterium, assembly GCA_035577165.1. Classification (GTDB taxonomy): domain Bacteria; phylum Pseudomonadota; class Gammaproteobacteria; order Steroidobacterales; family Steroidobacteraceae; genus Bog-1198. Next base: position 1,430 of record DATLVV010000406.1, read on the forward strand.
CACCTTCATGCCCTGAGTTTCCAGAATGACGAGTGCGGCTTCGTGAATCGCCGCCACTTGATCGTCGGAGAACACCTTCATGGGCTCGAATGGATTGCGCAAATGCCGGTAGGACCGCGTGCGATCGAAGACCGCATGGCTGACATCGGCGCTGCTGGGCCGGCGTCTGCTGCGCCGACCGACCGTGTCTTCAGGTTGTTTCATGCAGGTGCTGCTCGGGTGTTCTGGGCGGAAAATTATTATAGAGAAAATCGCCGCAGCTCGTGTCGCCGTGCGCACGAGTTTGAGCATTGCGCACGGTTTATTTTCGGTATGCCTTTATCCGATACGCCTATGCCGATACGTGACCGGCCCACGGCCTGCCGGTCGCGATGGAACGAGCCACCGCCTCCGCGAGATAGTCCGTTCCAGGTCCCACCTGCGCGAGTCTTTCGGTCACGCTGGATTCGACATGCGGATCGGCCGCGCCGGCGCGCCGCGCCGCCGCCAACGCCAGCTCGCGCGAAACACGCAGCGCGTGTTCGAGCGCCGGCTCCGGGTCCGCGTAATCGCAGCTCCCCGCCGGATCGTGGACTCGAAACACCTTGAAGGTCGGCTGATTCACCAAGATTTCGACGGCCTGCGAAACCACCCCGGCGACCGCGCCCACCGCATTGCAAACCGCGGCATGCGTCGGGATGGAAAGCGGCGCACCCAGGCGCCGCGCCACCTCGGGATAGTAGGCGCCCACCGGCGCTCCGATGGCGATCAATGGCCGCGCCAGTCCGAGCGAGGCGTTCACGATTCCTGAAAAACGCCGGCCGGCAACGCTGTCCTCAATGAGGCGCTCGCCGAGTTCCCCCCAGCCGCGCGCTTGCGACTGCACGCCGGGATCGTTGGCCAGCGCCGCCGCGAGCAAAACGCGGCCGGTCTCGCATACCACGTGCTCGTAAGTGCGCTCGCAGATCTGCCGCGGCGAGACCGCCGTGCGCGCGGCGCGCGCATTGCGCTCCTCGGTCGCGAGGATGCGCGCCCCGCATTCGGCGGCCTCGACGCACCAACCCTGCTGCCGATCCAGCACATGCATGGCGTCGCTCGGCGTGAACGAAGCGAGAGTTGCTAGCCCGGCGTCCGCGAGCCGCCGCAACGCTTCGAGCCCGGCGCCGCTGCGCACGATGCCCGCCGCCGCACGCGGCTCCAATTCCAGCGCATCCCATACACGCCGCTCCAGCGCCGACAGGTGCGCGGGCGGGGCGCGATCGGGATTGCGGAATGCAAATTGAGTCGCATAAGGCGGGAGCCGCTCGAGCTCCGCGGTCGAGCGCAGCAGCGCGAGTGCTGCCGGAAAACTGTGCGCGAGCAAACTGAGCGGCATCGCCTTGCGGGGACCCACGCGAAGACGATGCTGCCTGTCGAGGTACACTTCGCTATCGCCGCCGAGGCCGCTGGTGCGCACGTCCACCGCCTCTACCATGGTTCGCCAGGTGCCGACCAAGGCACCTTCGCCGCTGATGACCGGCCGTCCGCCGGAGACGACTGCAATATCGGTGGTGGTCCCGCCCATGTCCGAGACGATGAAATCCTCGAGGCCGGTGAGGAAACCCGCGCCGACGACGCTTGCTGCGGGGCCCGAGAGAATGGTTTCGACAGGATACTCGAGCGCGATTTCCGCCTTCATGAGCGACCCGTCGCCCCGTACTATCATGAGAGGCGCGTCGATCGCCTCCTCGCGCAGCACGTCCGACAAGGCTTCGATCAAGTGCCGTATTTGCGGAGTGAGGCGCGCATTCAACGCAGCGGTGAGTGCGCGCCGTGGCGCGTCAAGCTTGGAACTCAGTTCATGCGCGCAGGTCACGGGCTTCGGCGTCAGCGTGCGAATCAATTTTCGCGCACGCAATTCGTGGGCGGGATTTCGCACGGAGAAATTTGCGGCAATGGCGAACGCTTCGACACGGCTCTCGTGATCGACGACGGCGCGGGTCACCGCGGCCTCGTCGAGGGGTGCCGACTCCTCGCCGGTTGCGCCGTGCCCGCCTTGGACCCGGACCACCAGCCCGCCGCTGCCGTGACGCTGCAGACCGGAGCGCTCGACCATTGCATCATCAAAGCCGATCAGCAGCGTGCACACCGGACTGAAACGGTTTTCAACCACGGCGTTGGTGGCGAGAGTCGTAGAAACGGATACCAGCGTGACGTCTCGCCGGCCGGCGCCGACCGGAACCCGATCGAGCACCGCGCGAATGGCCTTGCTGATGCCGAGTGCGAGATTCCAAGGCGTGGTGAGCGCCTTGGCACTCGTGATGACATGACGCCGGTCGGCGAGCAGCACGGCGTCCGTAAACGTGCCGCCGGTGTCGAGACCGAGCCAGAGCTCCTGTGCTGAATTTATCGCGCTCATCGGGGGATCCTTGAATGCCGGCCGTGCACCGTCTTCGCGCCGCGTAACATACCTGATTCCGGCATCTCGCCCTGCCCCTTTCCTTGTCGTGCCCGCATGGCTAAGCTGTCGTGACGGAGATCCTTCGGGAGGAGAGGCATATGCAGCGAGCTGTGCGCAGATATCTCAAAGCCCTTGAAGCGAGCGACATCGACAGGGCGGCCGCCCTGTTCACCGCCGAGGGGTGGGTGCAGTCGCCGTTCTTAGGCCGCCTTCCCGTGCGGGCCTACATGGCGAAAGTCGCCGCTGCATCGAGTTCTTCCGAACTCACCGTGCACGACGTTTTGGTCAGCGCCGAAGGACACATGCGGGCGGTCGCCTACTATCTTTACGATTGGCGCCTGAAGGACGGATCCAAAGTCGCATTCGAATGCGCCGATGTTTTCAATTTCGACCCGGATACCGGCAAAATTGCCTCCGTCGTACTGGTCTATGACACCCACCTGGTACGCGACGTCGTGGAAAACAAGTACCCTTGAGACTCAATCGCCTGAATCCGACGTCAGGGATTGCGCACGTGCGGCGCGGCGGCTGGTGCGCCTGCCGGCGGCCCCGGGAGCGGCGCCGGCTTCACGGCTGAGTTCACCGCGCAACTGCGCGGTTGCCCCGGTCGAGATGCCCCCGAGCCGTGATTCTATGGTGATCAGGTCCGGTTTCGAGCCGCGCACATGCGCCTCGAGGGCCTTGCGCATGACCCGCAAATGTTCGGGACTCGTGCCGCAGCAACCGCCGATGATCCGGGCGCCCGCGTCCCACGATAGGCAGGCATATTGCGCCATCAAATCCGGAGTGCCGTTGAACCGGATCTCGCCGTCGCTGAATTGCGGAATGCCGCAGTTCGCTTTCGCCACCAGAATCGCAGCGGGGTCCGAGGCGGTGGCAAGATTGACCATGCAGGCAACGAGTTCGGAAGGACCGGTGCCGCAATTGCTGCCGCATGCGGCGAGTTGGTGCTTGCGATGCAATCCCGCCAGATCTGCCGGCGTGATGCCCATCATGGTGCGGCCATTGGTATCGAAACTCAATGTAGCGACGATGGGCAGCCCGGTCGGACGCGCGCCGGCGATCGCCGCCTCGGTCTCTTCCACGGATGACATGGTTTCGATCCACAACAAGTCGGCGCCACCCCGGGCGAGAGCCGCCGCCTGCTCGGCAAAGGCGGCGCGGGCGTCATCCTGGCTCAAGGGTCCCAGCGGCTCGAGTATTTCCCCGGTTGGGCCCATGCTTCCCGCAACCAGAACTTCGCGTCCGGCGCGATCAGCCTCGGCGCGGGTGATCTGCGCTGCCTTCTCGTTAAGTTCCGCCACCCGGTGTCCCGCCTTGTGAAGCTGCAAACGGTGCCGGGTGCCGCCGAAGGTGTTGGTCAGAAGGATGTCGGCTCCTGCTTCCACGAATTCACGCTGCAGTTGCGCGACCCGATCGGGATGATCGGCATTCCAAAGTTCGGGCGCATCACCCGACTGCAAACCGCGTTCGAACAGGTTGCTGCCGGTCGCGCCGTCGGCAAGCAGCCAGGGTCGCTCTGCTAACAAGGAAGTGAGTCGATCGCTCATGGCAGCGAAACTCTAGCACGGCTGAGCCGCACGCCCGGCCGTCCTACGAATGGCATATAACATTAATTATTGACCGTAACAGTTGGTAATATATAGTGTTATTAGCGATTATTTTTCATCCCAATTAGAGCCCGTCCAAGCACGTGGAATCGTCACCCTTGGATCTCGCGCGTCCCTGTTCTTCCGCCTTGGCCAGTTCCGCCTCCTCGTCGGCGCGCACCCGTGTTCCATCGCTGATGGATTTTTTACCTCGTGGCGATTCGACGAATGCCTGTTCGGCAACATTGAATCTGTCAGCCGCTTCCGGATCGCCTTCGCCGTGATTCGCAGAACCTTCGGCCTGATTTGAAGTTGATTGCTTTTCCACGAGAACCCTCCTGCCTTTGGGAATATTGGCGCCCCAAGTTTGGCCCGCCCGGCAGCGTCGAGCGAGTCTTGATGCAGGACACTTGCCGTAAGAAAGGTCCGATGGTCCTTTCCCTGCAAGCTTGTTCCGACATGCGAAGGTGGGGCGCGCCGATGCCAATGCTTGTTCGGCCGACTCAAGCTAGCGCGGTAAATGCGGAGGCCGCGATGAAAGACTACACTCCCACCCCGGATCGTCGTTATTTTGTTCTGCGCGGGCGCTTGTGGCGGCTCAGCAATCCCCTCCTCGATCCCAGGGATCACGAACGATATGTGCGGCAGCTCATGCTTGCACGTCGCGCCGTGCTTGATGCGACAAATCCGCGCGACAGGATATTGGCGCGGGTCAAGGTCGATGCGGCCAAGCGCGCCCTGGGAGAACGCGGCGACCCATGGTGGCGCGACGGGACTCCGGACTATAGCCGGCAGCTTGCGGCCGACACGCCCTACGCCGAGTGGGCGCGCAGCAAATCATTGTGAGATTTATCGTGAAATCCTAACGGCGCTATTGTTTCTGGGCAAGTGCTTCAGCCTTGGCGCTGGCCTTGGCGGCATCGTAGTCGGCATTCGCCTGATCTTTGCAAGCCTTCTGCGCATCTCCACTCGCGGCCTGGCAATTTGCCAGGGCGACTTTACGGTCTCCATCCGCCTTGGCCACTGCAATGTTGTACGCATCCTTGGCGGCGGCGTTATTCAAATCAACCAACTTGTCGTCGACTTTTTCTGCCGCATTCCCCAGATCCTTGGCGGCCGCATTCTCGCTTTTGGAAACTTCAGTGTCGGATTTTTGCTCAGCGGCCGCGACATCCTTGGAAACAGCGTCCGGTGATTTCGCCTTGTTGCAGGCCGTGATCAGCATGAGTGTCGCCATAGCCGTCGAGATTAGAAGCGTGCGCATATTGTTCCCCCGGATTGTTGCGGACATCGCACAAAGTGAAAGGAAAAATAGCACGCGTGGTTTGCGGCTGCTCCGTGTTGCGCTGTCGGCGCCGTCCTACGCGGGCCGCACGAAGCGCGCTCACCGAGACGCTCCTTCGACACGTTTGGTCAGCGCTGCGCCACCCGCCAATTCGGTGCGACGTAGAACGGTGCGTCGTCGGGCGGCAACATGCCGCGGCCCATGATGTGGTCCGCGGCCTTCTCCGCCAGCATGATGGTGGGCGCGTTGAGGTTGCCGGTGGTCACGGCCGGCATGATGGACGAATCCACGACGCGCAGACCCTCGAGTCCGTAGACGCGCGTTTCCGGATCGACCACGGCCATCCGATCGAGCGGAGCGCCCATCTTGCAGGAGCACGACGGGTGATAGGCACTCTCGACCTTGGCGCGGATGAAGGCATCGATCGCTTCGTCGCTCAACACCTCGCTGCCCGGCTGCAGTTCCCGGCCGCGGTATCGATCAAAGGCAGGTTGCGCAAAGATCTCACGAGTCAACCGCACGCAGGCACGCATTTCAGTCCAGTCGTCCGGCTCGCTCAGGTAGTTGAAGAGAATCCGCGGCTTGTCATGCGGATTGATCGACGCCAAGCGCACCCAACCGCGGCTCTTGGTGCGCATCGGCCCGACATGCGCTTGGAAGCCGTGCTCTTGCGCCAGCGTCGAACCATCGTAAGCCACCGCCATGGGCAGGAAGTGATATTGAATGTCGGGATACGGCACACCCGGTCGGCTGCGGATAAACCCACAGGTCTCGAAATGGTTGGTGGCGCCGAGACCATCCTTGCGCAACAGCCAACGCGCACCGATCAAGGCACGGCTCCAAAGATTGATGGACGAATACAGGCTGATCGGTTCCTTGCAAGCCACCTGGAAATAAAACTCCAGGTGATCCTGCAAATTCTCGCCGACGCCCGGCAAATCGTGAACCACCGGAAGCCCAAGCGCGCGCAGCTCCGCGGCGGGCCCGACGCCCGACAGTTTCAACAATTGCGGCGAATTGATCGGACCGCCCGAGAGGATCACTTCGCGTTCGGCGCGCGCGCGGTGCGCCGACTCGCCCCGGACGTATTCAACCGCGCCGGCCCGGCGGCCCTCAAATGCGATGCGGGTTGCCAGCGCATGGGTCCGCACCTCAAGGTTGGGCCGGCGCATGGCGGGTCTCAGATAGGCGTTCGCGGCGCTGCATCGCCTGCCCTCGCCCACCGTCATGTCCATGCGGCCAAAACCTTCCTGTTGAAATCCATTGACGTCGTCGGTATGCGGGTAACCCGCCTCGCGCGCCGCGGCCAACCACGCTGCATGCAATGGATTGCTGAGGCTGCCGTATCGGGTTTGCAGTTTGCCCTGGCCGCCGCGGTATTCGTTGCCTCCTTCTTGCCGATTTTCGGCGCGCCGGAAATACGGCAGTACGTCGCGATATGCCCAGCCCGCCGCTCCCAGTGCGCTCCACCCTTCGAAGTCCTGAGCGTTGCCGCGGATATAAACCAATCCGTTGATGGAGGAAGAGCCGCCGAGCACCTTGCCGCGCGGCGTGTGCATGCGCCGCCCATCCAGGTGCGGCTCCGGCTCCGTATGGTAGAACCAATTGTACTTCTCCATGTTCATGGGGATGGACAACGCCGAAGGCATTTGTATGAAGAGGGAGCGATCCGATCCTCCGTATTCCAGCAACAGCACGCTGCATCGCCCGTCGGCACTCAGGCGATCCGCCAGCACGCAGCCGGCCGATCCGGCGCCCACGATGACGTAGTCAAAGCTTTCGTTTGCCAAGTCCTCTTCTCCCAGCGCTTCCAGACGGGGTCGCCGCGACCCCGTTAAAAGTGGCGCGAAGCGCCTAGTAAGGCGCGTCCACATCGCCCATGGCGACGTAGACGCTTTTCAGCTGCGTGTAGTGCTCCATGGCGGCACGGCCGTTCTCGCGGCCGAGGCCCGAGAGCTTCACGCCGCCGAAGGGCAACTCGATCGGCGTGACGTTGTATTGATTGATCCAGCAAGTGCCCGCCTGCAGTCGGGCGATCACTCGATGCGCGCGCGTCAGATCATTGGTGAATACGCCGGCCGCCAGGCCGAACTCCGTGGCATTGGCGCGCTCGATGACCTCCTGCTCATCCTGGAATTCCAACACCGACATGACGGGACCGAAAATCTCTTCACGCACGATGGCCATGTCGTCGCGGCAATCGTCGAATACCGTGGGCGCGACGAAGTTTCCTTTTGCCAGGCCTCCCGCCGTCACCCTGTGGCCGCCTGTCAGGACGCGCGCCCCCTCGGCGCGGCCGCGCTCGATGTAGGACAGCACCTTGTACATGTGCTGCTCGGATACCAATGGACCCACCTGGGTCAAAGGATCCAGCGGGTCGCCGATTCGCATGGCGATGACGCGCTTGGTCAGCCGCTCCAGAAAGGCCGCCTTGATTGCACGATGCACGAATACACGCGTGCCGTTGGAGCATACCTGTCCGGAAGAATAGAAATTTGCCAGCAAGGCGCCGGCAACGGCGTTGTCGAGCTTGGCGTCATCGAAGACGATCAGAGGCGATTTGCCGCCCAATTCGAGGGTGACGATCTTCAGGCTCTGCGCGGCGTCCTGCATCACGGCCTTGCCCGTGCCGACTTCGCCGGTGAGCGAGACCTTGCGGATTTGGGGGTGTCGCGTCAGCAGACGGCCTGTGTCGGCGAATCCTTGCACGACCTGAAATACGCCGGACGGCAGACCTGCCTGCAGCAGGATCTCCTCCAATTTAACGGCCGTGAACGGCGTCAGCTCCGCCGGCTTGAATATCATGGCATTGCCGCAGGCGAGCGCGGGCGCAGCCTTCCAACACGCGATCTGCAGCGGGTAGTTCCAGGCACCGATACCGGCGACCACGCCCAGGGGCTCACGCCGGGTGTAACCAAAGGCCTGCGGACCAAGATCGATATGCTCGCCGCTGAGACTCTGCGCCAGGCCGGCAAAATATTCGAAACAATCAGCTCCCGAGGCCACATCCACCACCCGGGTTTCTTGGATGGGCTTGCCGGTATCGCGGGTCTCGAGTTCGGCGAGTTCCTGATTGCGCGATCGCAGTATGTCGGCCGCACGACGCAGCACGCGCCCGCGCTCGCTGCCGGTCATGGCACCCCAGATCGCCTGTCCCTTCTGAGCCGCACGCACGGCAGCCTCGACTTGGATCGGCCCCGCGGCCGTGACGTAGCCCAATATTTCGCCGGTCGCCGGATTGATGGAGGCAAATTTCTCGCCCGCCGCGGGACCGACAGCACGCGTTCGCGCGGACGCTCCCTGCCCGTTCGCTACGGCCGCCGTCGCGGCGCCGGAAGCACCTGGCGCGTTGTGCGCGGCATGCTCGAGGCGGCCATCGACGAACGCTGTGAGCATGGCGCGGGCGC
>DATLVV010000407.1:0-4353 GCA_035577165.1 Steroidobacteraceae bacterium
CTTGCGTCGCCGTAGTACGGATCAGGGACCTCGAGGCGGCCCAAGTTCTGCGCTGCGTACTCGAGGAAAAGCCTCAATTTGGCGCGCGAGCGTGCGGGACGGATCGCCTCGAGTCGGGCGAGGTTGTCGCAATCCATCGCCAGGATGAGATCGAACCGCGCGAAGTCGCCGGGCGTTACCTGACGCGCGCGTAGACCGCTCAGGTCGATTCCGCGCCGCAGTGCCGCGCGTTGACTGCGCGCATCGGGTGGGTCGCCGGCGTGGTAGTCGGCAATTCCCGCGGAATCCACTTCGACCTGCAATTCGGGGGTCGCCAGCAAGAGGTGCCGCAACATCCCCTCAGCCGTGGGACTGCGGCAAATGTTGCCGAGACAGACAAATAGCACTCGTGTCGTCACGCGTGCGTCAGGTCCTCACGCGCGCGTCAGGCCGGCACGCACGCGCTCCAGATCCTCCGGAGTGTCGACCCCCGCCGGCGGTGCCTCCGACAGGGCCACGAGATGAATCCGCATGCCGTGTTCCAAAGCGCGCAGCTGCTCGAGCCTTTCGCACTCTTCGAGCGGCGTCGGCGGCCAGGAAGCAAATTGCAGCAGGCTGCGCACGCGGTAGGCATACATGCCAACATGCCGCCACGCGCCGGCAAAGCGCGTCGGCCGCCCCTCCGGCGCGGCATCGCGCGGCCAGGGCACGGGCGCGCGGCTGAAGTACAGTGCCTGCCCGTCGCACCCGCGCAGCGCCTTCACGCTGTTGGGGTCGAGAAATTCTGCCAAGGATCGAACGGGCGCGACTGCCGTGGCAATGTCGATCTGCGGGCGGGTCAGCAATGCGTCCGCGACTGCGTTGATCACGGCCGGGGGCATCATGGGTTCATCCCCCTGCAGGTTGACCACAACCTCATCCTGCGCAAAGCCTTTCGCACGCACCACTTCGGCGATCCGATCGGTCCCGGATACGTGCTGCGTCGATGTCAGAACGCATTCGGCGCCGAAGCGCTGCGCAATGTCGCGAATACGCGCATCATCGGTGGCAACGATGACCGAGGCCGCGCCGCTTGCCCGTGCGCACTGCCACACCCATTGGATCAACGGCCGGCCGCCGATATCGAGCAGCGGTTTGCCGGGCAGGCGCGAGGCGGCAAAACGCGCGGGAATGATGACGTGAAACACGTGATCGGGGTTAGCGGTCGAGCAGCGGGTCGTCGGCGTTCAGGGTCCTCGCCTCCTCGGGCAGCATCAAGGGAATCCCGTCGCGCACCGGATAGGCCAGCCGATCCGGACGGCATACGAGTTCGAGGGCGCTGCCGGTGCCGACGCTGCGCAAGGGCCCCTTGCAAATCGGACACACCAACAGTTCGAGCAATCGCTTATCCATAAATCCACCCCCTCACGCGCGCGCAGTGCGCAGCGTCATGGCTCGAGTCACGATGTCGAGCAGCAGCTTCGATTCTCCGCCTTCGAAATTCACGGTCACCGGCACATACCAATGCTGCGCCCCGGCGAATCCCGCACATTTTACGGCATCTTTCTCCGTCATGAGCACCGGGCGACCGTCCGGGAACGAAATGTCGGCGGCCTGCAAGCGCGCATGATCCGGGAACGGATGGCCGACCACCTCGATGCCGTACCCACGCAACATGTTGAAAAAACGCTCCGGATTGCCGATGCCGGCCACCGCATGCACTGAATGTCCCGCAAACTCCCGCAGAGTCTTGATTGCACCGCCGATCAAGCTCAATGCATCCTTCGCCTCGAGCCGCATGCTGAGGGCGCCCTCGAGCTGAGCACGCCCGCCGTTCACGACGACGGCATCGACCCGGCGCAAGCGGGCCTCGGATTCACGCAGCGGGCCCGCCGGCAGCAGCCAGCCGTTGCCGAAGCGCCGCTCGCCGTCGACGACGACGATTTCGCAGTCGCGCGCCAGGGCGTAGTGCTGCAAACCGTCATCACTCACCACCACGTCGCAACCCGCGCTCACCAACAACTGCGCGGCTGACGGCCGGTCGCGGCCGATCGCCACCGGCACGCCGGTACGCCGCGCGAGCAGCAGCGATTCGTCGCCGACGATGCTCGGGTCGGCGGCCGAATCGACCAGACGGACGTTCTCTGACGAACCACCATAGCCGCGCGTGACCACGCCGGGCTTGAAACCCAATTCCTGCAATCGTGCGACCAGCCAGCAGACCAGCGGGGTCTTACCGGTGCCGCCGACGCTCAAGTTGCCGACCACGACCACGGGCGAGGCGACCCGGATCGATTTGCGCAGCTGTTTGGAGTACAGATAGCGGCGCGCGCCCGCCGCAGCGCCATAGCTCAGCGACAGCGGCAGCAGCCACCAGGGCGGCGACGCGCGTTCGTACCAAACCCGATTGAGCCAAGATTGAACCGACATTTTCCGGGCCGCCTAAGCGTTTACCAGCGTCCCGTGCAGTGCCGCGTACAAACCGCCGCGCGCCAGCAATTCCTGGTGGGTTCCGCTCTCCACAATGCGTCCATGATCCAATACGATGATACGGTCCGCTCCTTCCACTGTGGACAGACGGTGCGCGATCACCAAGGTGGTGCGGCCGCGCATCAGCACGCCGAGCTCTTGTTGCACGCGCCGCTCCGATTCATTGTCGAGCGACGCCGTGGCTTCGTCCAGGATGAGCACCGGCGAGTCCTTGAGCAGCGCCCGCGCGATGGAAATTCGCTGCCGCTGCCCGCCCGACAGATTTTGCCCCCGGTCGGTCAACTGCGTGTCGAAGCCCTGCGGCTGCTCGCCGACGAATTCCATGACGTGGGCGGCGCGCGCGGCCTCTTCGAGCTCGGCGTCCGTCTTGCCGACGGCATTGAAGGCGATGTTGTTGCGAATGGTGTCGTTGAACAGCACCACGTCCTGGCTGACGAGGCTGACCTGGGAGCGCAGGTCCGTCAGCCGGTAGTCGCGTACGTCGACGCCATCGAGCAGCACCGATCCCAGCTGCGCGTCGTAGAAGCGCGGCACCAGGCCGACCAGCGTCGTCTTGCCGCTGCCCGTCGGTCCGACGATGGCCACGGTCTGCCCGGAGTGCACGCTAAAACTCACATCTCGCAGCACTTCGCCCTTGTCGCCTCCATAAGAAAACGAGACATTGCGAAACTCGATCTCGCCGCGAGCGCGCGCGAGTGTGCGGGTGCCGCCGCTACCCTCGGTTGGATGGTCCAGGATCTCGAACACGCTTTGGCCGGCGGCGATGCCCTGCTGCAGTGGCCCGCTCATATTGACCAGGCTGCGCAGCGGCGCCGGAATCAGCATCAGGGCGGTCAAAAAGCCGAAGAACTCGTCGAATTGCATGTGGTGGGTGAACACCTGCCGGATGGCGACGAAAAGTACGCTGCCGAGCGCCACGGATGCGATGCACTGTACGACCGGATTGCTGATGGCCCGCGCACGGATCAGTTTCATGTTGGAGGCGCGATTGTGCTCATTGACCCGTTCGAACCGGTCGGTCTGATGATCCTCGGCGTTGAAAATCTTGATCAGGCGATGCGCATCGATGGCTTCCTTGGCGACGCGGGTGATGTCGCCCATGGAATTCTGGATGCGTTCGCTGTAGCGGCGAAAGCTGCGGTTGGCTATTTGCATCAGCCACGCGATGACGGGCGCCGCGACGATGCAGAACACCGCCAGGCGCCAGTTCATGTAGAACAGCGTCACCAGCAGCGCGAGAATGGTCAGGCTGTCGCTGATCAAAGAAATCGCCGCGCTGGTCGCCGCCGCGGCGACCAATTCGATGTTGTTGGTCAGTTTCGACAGCAGTTGCCCGGACTGTTGTCGATCGAGATAGGCCGTCGGCAGCCGCAGGTAGTGCGAGAACACATCGTGCCTCAAGCCCTTGATGACCTGCCGTCCGACCCAGCTCGGGTAGTAGCTCTGCACATAGTCGCCGATGCCGCGCAGGGTGAACAGCACCACGACCCCGATGGGCACCTCCCACAGGACGGCCGGATTTTTCACCAGGAATGCGCCATGCAGGAATTTCTGGACCAGGTACGCGAGCGACGCGTTGGACGCTGCGAACAACCCCGCGCCCAACACGCCGATCAGGAACACCCCGAGATAGGGTCTTGCGTACTTCAGCAGCCGCCGGTAGATCGGCCAGGAATCGCCGGCAGGTTTCGGGCCCGTGCCGGCGGCGGCGCTCAAGGAGCAGCTTCCCCGTGGACGGTGGCGATATTCAATTGTGCGAATCCCAGCCTGCCTGCCACGTCCATCGCCGTTACGACTGCCTGATGTGTGGTGCGCGCATCCGCGCGGATCGTGATCGGCCCGCGATCGGAGCCGGCTTCCTTGAGGAGTGCAGCGCGCAGGGTATCCGGGCTGGCGTTGATCAAG
>DATLVV010000408.1:0-7360 GCA_035577165.1 Steroidobacteraceae bacterium
GTACAAACTCACTTCTACACCGAGCTGGCAAAGTCCATCAGCGAGAGCCTCGGCGCCATCAAGGAGATCTTGGTGCTCGGCGCGCAAGATGTGCTGCGGTCCGGCTTTGCGCGATCGAGCCAGGCATTCGGCCGGGCTGCCGCCCACACGCAAATCATCGCCCAAAGCCCCAGGCATTTGATGGAATGCGTCGCGGTCGCCGGCCTGGTGGTTGCGGCGCTCATCGTCGGCAGCCGCGGAGAGGGAATTGGGCCGCGTTTGGGGCAGCTGACGTTTCTGGGATTCGCAGCCTACCGGCTTCTGCCGACCCTGCAGCAAGCGTTCGGCGCCATCGTCAGAATTCGTGCGGGCAGAGCCGGGTTTGCGGCGATAGCCCCCGATTTGCGCGCGGCCCGCAGGCGGGTGCCATACGCCGCCGCGGCGGATGAATCCTGGCGGCAACGTCCCCGGCGCGACATCCGGCTTACGGATGTTTCGTTTCGCTATGCAGAGGACGGGCCGCCCGCCATCAGCGACGCATCGTTGTGCATCCCCGCCCGCGCCGCGGTCGGCCTGGTAGGTTCGAACGGTTCCGGCAAGACGACTCTGGTCGATCTGATCGCCGGGCTGCTGGTGCCGGCAACAGGCCGCCTCGAGGTCGATGGCATCCCCCTCGATGACGGCAACCGCCCGCTCTGGCAATCGGCGATCGCCTATGTGCCGCAACAGATTTTTCTGCTGGATACGAGCATCGCGCAAAACATTGCACTGGGCGTTCCGGGCGGAAAAATCGAGCCCGCAAGGCTCGCCGCGGCCGCACGACTCGCGCAATTGGACGAATTCATCGCTTCGCTCCCGGACGGCTTCGATCATCTCGTCGGCGAACGCGGCATGCGTCTCAGCGGCGGCCAGCGACAAAGAATCGGCATCGCCCGCGCCCTGTACCGGGAAGCCTCTGTTCTCATTCTGGATGAGGCAACCAGCGCGCTCGACGGCTTGACCGAGCAGGAATTGCTCGCAACGATACTGAGGCTGCGGGGACGCTATACCATCATATTGATCGCGCACCGGCTGAGCACCGTGCGGGCATGCGACCTGATAGTCGAGGTCGAGCGGGGAAAGATCGCCGGAATCGGAACCTTTGACGCTCTGCTGCGGCGTTCAGAGTCGTTCCGGCAGCTGACGACCGCGCTCAAGGAGCCTGTCTGATCATCCCCCGTGGCCGGGATCGAGCCAGGCACGGAGGTCGCGGCCGAGCAATGCCTGCAAATTCTCGACATCGTCGCGGTAGTATTCGGTGAGAAATGCACGGTCCGCAGGTTCCATCGCCAACGACGCGCGCGGCCGCAATGCCAGTGATCTCGCGCCGGGCGCCCATGCCGCCGGCACCAGCTTGCGCAGCAACGGCCAGACCCGCCACTTCTTCAGGTAATACGCCGCTCCGGCCAGCTTGGGGATCTGCGGCACGTGATGGCGTTGCGACACGTCGACGGCGAAATCCGCCCGGACGTCGAGAAAGCGGAACAAGCTCGACAGCAACTCGTGCGGCGCGGCCTGCAATTCCTCGTAAAGCGAGATGTGGATCTGCGGCCGCGGAAATTCCTGTAAATATCTCAGCACCTGCGCGTGATATTGACCGAATTCGAGCAGCGGCCATGAAGGGCCGAAGCACCGGCGCTCATCCATCATGCTGGCTTGAATTTGTTGCCGAAAAGACCTGCGGATCATGCCGATCGAGGTCATCTGCAAATATTGCGAGTAGGCACGGTCGACCGGATTCCTGAGGCTGATGATGATCTTGGCGTGAGGCAAGCGCCGCGCGATATTGTGTGCCGCAGAGCCGGACCAAAGGTACATGGGAGACGCTTCGCCGATTGCGGTTTCAGTGGATGCGTTGCGGAACAGTTTCCCATAGTCCTGCCAGTCGGACACCAGGCCGCCGAACCGCTTGTCGCGCATATCGCCGTCCAGGTAGTCGCGCAGCGCTGCGGCCTCCCGGGCGATGCGCGGCTGATCCTCCTTGCTGAAGTTCTCGGCGCGCAGCTCGAAGGCGAAATAGTTCGGTTCCTTGAGCGGCGACATGTAAATCTCCGGATGCTGATCCAGATACGCGTACAGCGAGGTGGTTCCGGCCTTCGGCGCCCCGACGATGAAAAAATTCGGCAGCCTGGGATTCGCCTGCATGACGCTGCCTAGTCCTGCCTTTCAAACAACAGCGTCATGAACTGCGACGGAATCAGGCGCAGCCACGCCCACCGTGCGCCGCGAACCATGTCGACACCGCTTTCGAGCGCCGGCCGATGCGACGGAGATCCGCGATACACGCGCGACAGCACGAAATACGGCGCGCTCAGCGCGGCGAATTCGGCGAGCCGGCGCCGGGTGTGCGGGGGCGCCTGGTTGCCGGACACGAACAGATGCCCATCGCGCCAGAGTCGCGGCGCATTGCGCCACCACCAGCGCGATTTCATGTCGCCGAGGAAGCAGGGATTCAGCACGCTCACCAGCAGCCGGCCGTTGGGGGCCGTGAGGGCATGGAATTTCGCGAACAGCTCATGAAGATCATCGACCTGGTTGAGCGGCGCGAAATTCGAAATCAGCAAGTCGATGGGGCGCCGGCCGTGCGGCGGATTTGCGCCCAAGAATTCGCGGTAGCCGCGGTGGTCGAGGGAAATTCTCCCGGATTCGATGAAGTCCTTGCAGTACTCGCAGAAGAATTCGCGCATTTTCGGGTCGACATCGTAGGCATCCACCGTGTAGCCGCGCTCGGCAAAGAAACGCGCGTCGATCCCGGGTCCCGCGCCGAAGTCGAAGAGCGCGGCGCCGGGAGCCGCCAGGTTCAGGACCCGATCTTGGAAAGCAGCGCGGATGCGGCGGATCGATTCCAGCCGGGTGATCCGATTGAAGTAGCGCGTGCCGGTGTAGACGCCGCTGGGCGAGCTGCTGTCTGGTTCTTCAGCGGTCATGAGCGAGAGCCTAAAAGTCCGTCTTGCGCCGCGCAACATCATAGATGGCAAGCTGCGCCCGCGCGCCGGGCTTGTCGAAACTCGTCAATTCCCGCAAACGAAGCTCGCCGGTGCCGGCACCGAAGTTGGCGGCCAAATATTGCTGCAACAACTGCGGCGACACCACCAACCAAACCGGCGATTGGCTGAACAGCCTGTCGATGCGGGCCTGCTCTGTGCGCAAGACGCCGCCGTCGGGCCCATAGGCGATCGTTGCCACCCGGCTCGACCAGGACGACGGCAGGTAGGTGCGCAGCTGGTACGCACTATGACCATCCAGCGCATAGATCATCCCGGGCGCATCGGCGGACTTCTCGAGAAAGTACGCTGCTTGCGGGTAACCGTAACCGGAGCCCCAGCCCTCGAAATACTGGAAGCGGTCCAATGGCGACCAACGGGCGGCGGCTGGATCGCCTATGAGCAGCGCCGATTGGCGACCCATGAATCCGACGCAAATCGCGATCAAGCCGCATTCGATGGGCCGTCGAAAGCGCGCGGCGCGCAGCGTCAGCGCCTGCCACCCGTGCACGCTGACCACGATGAGCGGCGGCAGCGTGAATAGCAGGTAGCGCGAGTACCAGAAGTGCGCCCCCAAGCCTATGCAGAGCATGGGCACCGCTCCGGCGAACGCCAACCAACGATGGCGCCAGTCTCCCAAGGCGGCCCCGGCGAGGCCAATCACCCCAAGGATGGCAACCGGCCAGGAAAGCTGCGCGCTCAGTTCCGTCATCAAATTGGGACGTGCAACGCCGATCACCGCCGCAATATCGGTATAGCTGCCGGCGCCAATGCCGAGCAGATCCTGGATCCCGAACCCCGGGGGCTGACCTCGCTGCAGTCTGAACGCGGCGGCGGCCAGTATGGCGAGCGCCAGCAGGAAGGCAGGAGCATGCGCTGCGAGCAGCCTCGGGACGACCGGCCGGCGCAGCAACGTGAGCCGCGTTTGCGCGGGCATCAGCGCGAGCGCCAGGGGCATGACCAGCAGGAAAATGAACCCGACCGGCAGCTTGCAAATTGCCGCCAGCAGCAGGGTCCCGCTCAAAGCAGCGGCATTCCCCGCGGACGGAGATTCAAGGAAGCGGATTGAGCGCAACAATACCCACAATCCGGCCGTGGACAGCAGGATGTCCGACAAGGCCAAGCGCTGCAGGTACACCTCGAACGGGCAAATGGCAAACAGGGCGGCGGCGACGAACGCGCCGGCCCGGCCGTTCAGTTCGAGCGCCAACCGATAGATGAGCACCGTTGCGCCCATTCCGGCCAGCACGTGCAGCCCACGCATGGCAAGCAGCGGTGGCATGCCCAATTGAACCAGAGGCACCATGGGCCACGCTTCCAGCGGCTTGCCGTCGAACAGCGGGTGCGCCCATTCGCCCGCCTCGATGATTCTCCATATCCAACGCAACTGCGAACCCTCATCCTCGAAGATGGGGAGCGCCATGATGTGGATAAAGGGCAGCGCGCTGAGCAAGACCAACGTCAGGATCGGCAGCACATCCTTGCGCGCCGTCACTATGCAGCTTCCGTCCGTCCGGGCAGCGCTTGCGGCGCCGCTCGACGCCAAATGAAGCACAGACAGGCGACCAGGATGACCGTCAGCGAGAGAAGCCGCGGGTAGGCCAGCACGCTGAGTCCGCCGCGGCCGTCGAAAGCCGCCGTGAGCCGCAGGGGAAAGAACCCGATGGCGGCATAAAGGCACACGATGCATACAGCCAGTCCGCAGGCCCGCTCTCGCACGAGGTGCGCAACCAGCAATCCAAGCGGCAGCCACAGCAGGACGAAATGGTAGCTGGCGGTTGCCGGCGCCAGCAGCAAGACGAGCACCCCGAGGATTCCCAACGACGGTGCGACCGCCCTGCCCGGCCGATTTCGGTTCAGCCTCACCAGCGTAGCGAGCGCCGCGGTCAAGATCGAGGCCTTCACAGCCGTCACGCCGAGAATCTGCAACGGCCGCGACGCGAGGAACGGTTGAGGATTGTTCGCCGGGTCGAATAGGAATAGCCGCCGAAACAGGCTGTCGAAGGACTGAAAGCTGGCTGCGAACGGGTCTTGCAAGCTCAGTCTGCCGACCAAGTGATTTCCCAATACCGATCTGAGGAATTCCTCATGGACCTTCCATCCGAGCACCCAGACACCCACCAGGCCGATGAGCAGCGCCGCCGCCGCCGCGCCCAGCACCAGACGCCATTCTTTCTTGAATGCAAAGTAAGCCAGAAACACCACGGAAAAATATTTCGTCGGCAGAAACAAGCCGAAACACACTCCCGCGAGCCAAGGATGACCCCTGGCGCGCGCGTAGTAGCCGAGAATGCAAGACAGCGATACGGCTATATAGGGCTGACCGTCGCGCAATGAATTGACAACCGCGAAGCCGGACAACAAGACAAAAATACCCGAGACGACGCCGTCCCAGCCGAGAATTCTTGCCAACAAGACAATGGCTGCAAGCAAACAGGCGACGCTCAGGGCGGTCAATACTCGCAAGGCATCGAGCGCACTGAAACTCGTCAAGGGAACCAGCAGCAATGCCGTGGCCGGCGGAAAGGGCGAGAATTTCCCCGTGAAATGCTCGCCCACGCCATATTGACGCATCTGCTCTTGAAACCATGCGTCGTCGTACAGCCGGGCGGTGTCGCCGCCGTCGGCTACAATCTTGGCCGATGTAAAATAATTGGGAAAATCCGACTGTATCGCGGAGAGCGCAGGCATCACTCCGCGCGCGACGACCAGCGCGGCAAGCCCGGCCAGAACCAAGAGCGTTGCCGGCCGTTTGAATCGCGATAGCATGAAAAATTGGATCGCCGGCAGCCCTGTGACGTCAAATACCGATTGAGATGATACAAGATGATCCGCAATACTGGGGGCGGCACCGTTCCATCCTGGGGTCCTGACGAAACTGGAAATGCAATTTGCGCTACCTCGTGACCGGTTGTGCTGGGTTTATCGGGAGTCATCTCACGGACCGGCTTTTGTCCGACGGCCACGTGGTGGTTGGCTATGACAACTTCTCCAGCGGACGGCAAGAATTCCTGGAAAAGGCGCTCGAATCCGCCAACTTCACTTTGGTCCGGGGAGACTTACAGGACTTGGGCTTGCTGACGCGCAGCCTGCGCGGCGTGGAATTCGTGTTTCATTTTGCCGCGAATGCCGATGTCCGCCATGGGGTAAACCAGCCGTGCAAAGATCTCGAGCAAAACACCATCGCCACTAATTTCGTGCTCCGGGCAATGCGGGAAAGCGGGGTCGGCAAAATCGCATTCGCCTCCTCCGGCTCCGTCTACGGAGATTGCGCGGTGATTCCGACGCCCGAAGACGCCCCATTCCCGGTTCAGACGTCGTTTTACGGTGCATCGAAAATGGCCGGTGAAGGGCTGATCGCCGCTTACTGTGCGGGGTTCGGCTTCAGCAGCTACATATTTCGCTTTGCGTCGATACTGGGCGAGCGCTACACGCACGGACATGTCTTCGATTTCTACCGGCAACTGACACAGGATCCCGGCAGGCTTCGCGTCCTCGGCAACGGCCGGCAGCGGAAGTCCTATCTCTACGTCCACGACTGCATCGACGCGATGTTGTTGGCCATCGATCGGGGCGGCGACAAGGTGAACATTTTCAATCTCGCCACGGACGACTATTGCGAGCTCCATGACTCCATCGCCTGGATTTGCGCATCACTGCAGCTAACGCCGAGGGTGGAATATGGCGGCGGCGATCGAGGGTGGATCGGCGACAATCCCTTCCTATATCTCGACACCGCAAGGATCCGCGCCACGGGATGGCGCCCCAAAGTGACCATTCGCGACGGCGTGCTCAAGACCGTGGAATATCTGCGGGCGAACCCGAATCTAGTGGGCGCCGTCCCATGAAGATCGGCGTGTTTGGACTCTTGCATCTAGGGACGGTAACGGCGGCCTGCCTGGCGAAGTTGGGCCATCAAGTCGTCGGCGTCGACACCGACGAGGCCACTGTCGCCAAGCTTGGGCTTGGCATGACGCCGGTCGCGGAAGCCGGCCTTGAAGACTTGATTCGGCAAGGTCGGTCATCCGGTCGCCTGCACTTCTCGTCGCAGATCGGCGAACTCAACGGTGCGGACATCGTATGGGTATGCTGCGATACGCCGGTGGGCGAGGACGACGCAGCCGATCCCGGATCAGTCATCGCACATATCGAGCGCGTGATGCTCGGAACCGCGGCGCGACTGAACCTGCTGATTTCCTCCCAGCTGCCGGTCGGCTCCGTAAGGCGCTTGGAGCAGTTCGCGGCATTGAATTGCGCGGGCCGGGAAATTGCAATCGCCTATAGCCCGGAAAATCTGCGGCTGGGAAACGCCCTGGAGGATTTTCTACGCCCCAGCCGCGTGGTCGTAGGCATCCGGT
>DATLVV010000409.1:0-5584 GCA_035577165.1 Steroidobacteraceae bacterium
CGACCTTCGACTATCACCCCATGGCCTGGAACCTCGCGCTAAATCCGCAGGCGAAACAGCCGCCGCCCTCGGCCGCCGTGCCCGTCGAAGGCTTCACCCTGGCCTGGGATCCGGTTGCCAACAAAGAGGCCTGGCGCATTCCACATGCGGGTCCGTGGAACGGCGGCGTGCTGACGACGGCCGGCAACCTGCTCGTCGAAGGCACCGAGGACGGCAATTTCGGCGTATACCGGGCGAGCAACGGCGAAAAGCTTTGGTCGATGCCCATCGGCACCGGCGCCGTGGCCGGTCCGATGACCTACTCGGTGGACGGCGAGCAGTTCATCGCCGTATCGGCCGGCTGGGCTGGATCGCTCATCATCATCGGCGGCGGGCTCACCGCCATCCATGATGCGCCGAGCCGCATGCTGGTTTTCAAGCTCGGCGGCACCGCGGTGCTGCCGGCGACAGCACCCCGCGCTGTCCCCGCTCCCCCGCCGCAGACTGCGACCGCCGAAAGCATCGCCAAAGGTGAAGCGGCGTACAACAAGACCTGCCGGATTTGTCATGGCGGCAACTTGATTTCAGGCGGTATGACACCTGACTTGCGCTTCATGTCGCGCGATACTCATGCACAATTCGAGGCCATCGTGCTCGGCGGCGCACGCGCGGATCGAGGCATGGCGTCCTTTGCCGATGCCGTCAGCGTCGACGACGTCGAAGCGATTCACGCCTATATCATTGCAGAATCGGCCAAGGCGCAGGGCCGATTGTTCGGCGCCGACCGTATTCGTCAGGGTGAAATCAGATGAAATTGACGACCCACGAACAGAGCATGCTGGATGGCAAGGACGGCAAGGCGCGCCAGAAGGCCATGGAGCTCTTGGTGCGCTATGCGGACGCGCTCGGCGCAGAACGCTTCGTCGCCACCGACAATGTCGCCGGCGTTCCGGGCTCAACGAATGCCTTTCTGCAAAAGTACTACCAGCACAAGGGTGGCGGCGGATATGACGCCATATTTTCTTTTTTCGATCTCGACAGCGACGAACTGATCGAAGTGCCGAAGGCCGGCGCACATACTTGTCATTTGCAGGGCGGCTTTGATCCGGATAACTGGCAGATTCTCGGCGCGACGCCGGAATCCTTCAAGATCAGCCAGGAGAGCGAGGCGTTCATCGCCGGTCGCGGCGTTCAGATTCTCAAAACCTGCACGCCCTACCTGGCCGGCAATGTGCCGAAGAAAGGCGATCACTGCGCATGGATGGAATCATCGGCGGTGGTGTACTGCAATTCCGTGCTCGCAGCGCGCACCAACACCGAGGGCCGCGAGAGCACCAGCGCCGCCATGCTTACCGGCGTCATACCGGACTGGGGTTTCCATCGCGATGAATACCGGCTCGGGTCGCATTTGGTCGAGGTGGATTTCGAGATCGAGTCTGTGATGGACTGGGGCATGCTCGGCTACTTCGTCGGCGACGCTGTGCAGGAGCGTATACCTGTGCTCCGCGGCCGGTTCGCCGGCGCTGATCTCTTGATCCGCCACAAGCACTTTGGCGCGGCCGCGGCCTCCTCGGGCGGCGTGGAGATGTATCACATCGCCGGGGTAACGCCGGAGGCGCCCAGCGTCGAGGCGGCCTTCGGCGGCCGCAAGCCGCTCGAGGTCATTCCCTATGGTCGGGCGGAGAGGCGCCGCACCTATGACAATCTGAATTCCAAGGCCAGCGACCCTCAGGTCGACTACGTCATGCTCGGATGCCCGCACTATTCGCTCGAGCAGATCAAGGGCGCCTGCGCCATGCTCGAAGGCAAGCGGGTCAGCGCCAACTGCAATCTGTGGATTTTCACGTCGCGCGCCGTGAAGGCCGTATCCGACACCCAAGGATTATCGAAACAATTGCGCGATGCCGGAGCCGTGCTGCTGACCGACACCTGCTCGTCGATCAGCCAGGCGATACCACCCGGCACCAAAGTAGCCGCGCTTGATTCGGCGAAGCAAACCCACTACTTGCCTGCCTTCATGAACATTCAAGCGTGGTTCGGGTCGACCCAGGACTGCATCAATGCGGCGGTCACCGGCCGCTGGAACGGAGTGGCGCCATGAGCGCAGACACATTGGTGCTGAAGGGCCGAAAAGTCGTGGGCGGTGTCGCGGAGGGCGAGGCGCTGGTCACCCGGCAGACCATTTCGGGCTGGGGCGGCGTCAATCCAATGCTCGGCATCGTGACCGAGACCCGCCATGAATTGCGCGGCGTGAGCTTCAAGGACAAGATTTTGGTGTTTCCGGGCGCCAAGGGCTCGTCGGCCTGGTCCGCCATGTTCCATATGGCCCGCCTCGCCGGCGCGGCGCCGAAAGCGCTGCTGTTCAACGAAATGACGACCAAGGTCGCGCTCGGAGCGGTGGTCATGAGAATCCCGGCCATCACCGATTTCGACCGCAACCCGCTGGAAGTCATCGAGACCGGCGATTGGGTCAAGGTCGATGCCGACCGGGGCTTGGTGGAAGTGCGCAAGGCGGCCCTGCGCACCGGCTCATAGCGGCGCAGACTGGAGTGCCGCCGTCGAGGAAGTCTCCGGACCGTATTCGTTGATGGTGGTGCGCCGCAAGTCGCGCTTGAATTTGAATACGTCGTACGGCGTGGCGCGGTGGATGGTGCAGCGATTGTCCCAGATCACGAAATCGCCCGCATGCCAGCGATGCGTGTAAATGAACGCGGGCTGCGCCGCGAAACCATTGAGTTCATCCAAGAAGCGTTCGCCCTCTGCGCGCGGCCAACCGACGATGTGGGTCGCATGGTTGCCGATATACAGGGCACGGCGGCCGGATTCCGGAATGATCCGCACCACGGGGTGGGTCACGGGCGGCATGGCCCGGCGCATGTCATCGGTGATCTGGCCGAACCCGGCGCGCGACCGCGTCTTCCAAAAGTAGTGTTCCGCCACCGCCTGCTGCGCCTTATCTTGAAGTTCCTTCGGCAAGGCGTCGTAGACGGCGCGCGTGTCGACAAAGAGAGTATCCGCGCCGAAGGGCGGCAGTATCCGCGCCGACAGCAGCGACCATTTGGTGGGCAGGGCATTGAATGAGCTGTCGGTATGGAATTCCTCATTGGCGCGATTCGAGGCGAGTTGCAGCGATTCGACGGGTAGAAAATCACCTTGTTCATCGAGATTGGACACGTCGTAGAGTTCCGGTCCGAGCCGCCGCCGCCTGATCGAGCCGCGCAGGTTGATCTGCGGCGGCAGTTCCAAGGGACCGAACGCCCGGCTGAAGCGCACCTGCTCCTCGTCGGTGATGGCTTGATCGCGCAGCACGACCACTGCATGTTCGGCGACCGCGGCGTTGACGGTGTCGACGAGCATGCGCGGGGGCTCGCGATGCAAGTCCGCGCCGAGAATCTCTGCGGCAAACGAATCGGGGATTGGCCGAACCGACAGTGACATCTCTCTCACCTGCGTTTGGTGTCCCAGGCAACAGCGTAAGCATAGTTTGCGCAGCGCCGGGCCGGAAGGGGCTTCCCTCGGAATCGACTCCCGGCTCCCCCTTGGTCGAGCAATCGACGGCCCATGTTTTGCTAAATGGCGGGGCAACCCGGAGCGCCGCCAATTGACTGCGATTCGCGGAGCACGCAGGATGCTTGTTCCCCCAAATAACGCCAAGGCGATTCGAGGTTCGCGGCTATGTCGACTGCGGTGCGAACGGTGGACGTTTCGGCAATCATCAACGGCCGTCGGCTCACCGCATTCAACTACGGGCTGATCGTTCTGTCCTGGTTCATCACCGTGTTCGACGGCTTCGACATGATGATGATCGGTTTTACCGCGCCGTTCATGCGCGATGAGTTCGGCCTGTCGAAGATGATGCTCGGCCGCGTATTCTCCGCGGGCCTGGTCGGCATGATGCTCGGCGGGTTCTGTTTTTCGTTCATCGCCGATCGCATCGGCCGGCGGCCGACCGTCGTGATCGCGGCATTCAGTTTCGGGCTGCTGACGATGGCGACCGCCTTCGCGGGTTCCTATCAGGCGCTGCTCGCGCTGCGTTTCCTCGACGGTCTCGCCATCGGCGGCATGCTGCCCCTGGCCTGGGCATTGAACATCGAGTTCGTGCCGGTGCGGATGCGCTCGACCATCGTGACCATCATCATGATGGGCTACAGTTTCGGCACCTTTATCGCCGCGCCGATGACCAACTGGATTGCGCCGCACTACGGATGGCAGGGCGTGTACATGGTCGGAGGCGTGGGTACGTTGATTTGCGCGGCGGCCCTGTGGCTCAAGCTGCCCGAGTCGGTGAGGTTCCTGGTGACCAAGGGATTGAAACCCGATCTGGTCGCCAAGACGCTGCGGCGGATGGATCCGCAGAGCAGCTACACGTCGGAAGACCGCTTCGTGCTCAGCGACGAACCGAAGGTCGAGCATGAATTTCGCGTCTCCGATCTGTTCCGCGGCCGCTTGCGCGTGATCACGCCGCTGCTATGGCTGGGCTATATCGCAAGTTCCTTGGCCATCTACTTTGCCGCGTCCTGGGGCCCGATCGTGCTCGAGGACCTCAAATTTCCGCGCGCCACCGCGGCACTGGTCGCTTCCTTCGGCGGACTTCTCGGCGCGGGTGCGGGGCTCGCGTTGATGCGATTCACCGATCGGCTCGGTGCGCGCGCCGTGGCCTTCTACCCGGCTCTCGCGATACCGGTGCTGCTGATGCAGGGACTCGATCTGGTGCCGGTGCAGCTGTTCTTGTGGGTGAATATTCTCGGCGCACTGCTGATCTCCGGCGGGCATTTCGGCATCTTGTCGATTGCCGGCATTTTCTACCCGAGCGCAATTCGCGCGAGCGGCGCCGGGTGGGCGACTTCGGTCGCCAAGGTCGGGGCCATCCTGGGGCCTGTCGTCGGGGCAGCCGTGCTGTCGAGCGGCCTGCCGGTGCTGCGTTCCTACGCCCTGCTGGCGGTGTGCCCGCTGATCCTGTTCGCCTGCGCCCTGGGGATCCATTTCGTCACACGCCCGCCGGCCGCAGCGGCCCTTCAGACCCAGGTACTTTCATCATGAGCGAAAAAGCGGCCAACCCGGTGACCTTGAACGTCGAGGGGGATGTCGCGGTCATCAGCGTCAACAATCCGCCGGTGAACACGGTTTCCGCGCCGGTGCGTGAAGGGCTGTTCGCCGCAATCGCCGATATTCGAGCCCAACCGGGAGTGGCAGCAGTCGTGCTGGTGTGCGAAGGCAGCACTTTTTTTTCCGGCGCGGATATCGCCGAATTCGCCGGCCCGCCCAAGGAGGCCGAATTCCGTGACCTCTTCCGGCAGCTGGAACAACTGCCCGTGCCGGTGGTCGCGGGCATGCATGGTGTCGCGATGGGCGGCGGCCTTGAGCTGGCGCTGGCCTGCCATTATCGAGTCGCTGCGCCGGATGCTCGATTCGGACTTCCCGAAGTCACGCTCGGCGTCATTCCCGGCGCCGGCGGCACGCAACGCATGCCGCGGTTGATCGGCGCGGAGCAGGCGCTGGAGCTGATACTGGCGGCGCGGCCGGTTGACCTTCCCACCGCGATCAAGCTCGGCTTCATCGATGCCGAGGTCCAAGGCGAGCTGCGTGCCGCCACCATCGCCTACGC
>DATLVV010000410.1:0-4395 GCA_035577165.1 Steroidobacteraceae bacterium
GCCCTTTATTCGCATCGATGGCATTCGCATCGATCGCGGAGCCGAGGCTGCCGGGTTCCCTGCTGAATCGCCGGCGCAGCCGGCGATTCATGGGCTCGGAGAAAGCCCGCGCCACCCATTCACCCAACAATCCCGCAGCCAGAATGACCGCGACAAACAGGATCGGCACTCCGCCGGGAGGTTTTCCGGCAGCGACGAACAACCGGAACAGCGCGAAGACGACGAACATGTGCGTCAAATAGACCTCGTAGCTGCGCCGCCCGAGCGTTCCGAGCGGAACGCCGATGCGCGGACTCCGCCAGCGGCCCTGTGCGGCGGATGCGATCAGCAAGCAGGTTCCCAAGGCAAGCAGGGTCATATCAAGTCCGCTGCGGCCAAGCACCGAGGCCTCGACTTGGATCGAGAAACCCAGGACGAAGACCAGCGACGCCGTCCCCGCGGCGCCGGATATCCACAGTGCGGAGCGGGGGATCGTCAGCCGCGACAGCGTGATGGCGGTGAGGCAGCCGAGCGCGATGGCATCCATGCCTCCGAGGTACGAATATTCCTGCCATAGCTCATTGCCCTGCGCGAGTACAGTGCGTGCGAAGGGACCGAGCACGACGAACAGCAGAAGCGCCGCGACCAGCAGTTTGCCGCGGCCGAGCACGCGGCAGATCAGCGGAAAAAAGAGGTAGAACATCTCCTCCACCGACAGCGACCAGAGGATGTCCCAACTCCCCGGAAGATAGCCGCGCTGCGCCTCCAGCACATTGACGTGAATGGTGAGCGCCGCCAGCAACGCGCGCGCGAGGCCCCCGGTCTTCGCCGTGACCACGAAGTCGCCGAAGTCCGCGGCATGCAGCATGCAGAGAACGGCGAGCAACAACAGGAGCAGCGGCGCAATCCGTGCGAAGCGCAGCAGGTAGAAATCACGCACGTCGACGCGGGCGAGCGAGCCCCATCGCCGCAAGGAGGTCGAGGTGATGAGGAACCCGGAAATCGCGAAGAACATCTGCACGCCATTTTGCCCGTTCCACACCAATGAAGAAGTCAACTGTTCGGGCAGGCCTGCGGTGTAGGGAATGTGCGCAAGGCGCAACCGCATGTTGACGTGGTTCATCAGCACAAAAAAAATCGCCAAACCGCGCAGTGCATCGATTCCATCGAGGCGCAGCCAGCTGCGCGATCCATCGGTGGGCGTGGTTGTGATCATGCGGCATTCTAGACGGCCCCTCACCCGGCCATTTGCGGTAGTCTCGGTATTCTTTTCGATTGGGAGCCGCGGATGCATTTCTCAAGACTCACGGTGGTTGCCTTCGGGGTGGTGGTCGGAGCGGCGTGCGGCGGGCTGGGAGGAGGCACGTTCGCCGCGCCGGCGGCGGACCCGGATCCGGCGGCAGAATTGGGGCTGCCCGCCAACGTCGCCGCCGCGATGCGCGGGATCGATGCGGAACGCATTCGTGCGCATGTGCGGTACCTATCCGATGATCTGCTGGAGGGCCGCGGCACGGGCACCCGCGGCAGCGACCTGGCGGCCAAGTACATTGCGACGCAATTCGCGTTGGAAGGCCTCAAGCCGGCGGGGGATGACGGCGGCTACCTGCAAAAAATCGAATTCACGGGCGTGCATACCTTGCCTGCCACGGCCTTCGCCTTGCGGCCGGAGCATGGGTCCACGCTGGAATTGAAATTCGGCGAGGACTTCGTCACCACCAATCAAACGCAGACGGAGGGCGCCGACATTGATGCGCCCATCGTATTCGTGGGCTATGGCATCGAGGCGCCTGAGTACCGCTGGAACGACTTCAAGGGCGTGGACGTGAAAGGCAAGGTCCTGCTGGTCATCGTCAATGAGCCGCCATCCAAGGATCCCAAATTCTTCAACGCCGAAGCGATGACCTACTACGGCAGGTGGACCTACAAATTCGAGGAGGCGGCACGCAGGGGCGCGGTCGGCGCCTTGATCATTCACCGCACCGATCTCGCGAGTTACGGTTGGGGGGTGGTGCGCAGTTCCTGGAGCGCCGAGCAGGTGTTCCTGAGCAACGACCGGGATCCGAAGCTCAAGGCGGCCTCTTGGATACAGCTCGACGTGGCGCGGCAATTGTTCGCAGCGTCGGGTCTGAAACTTGACGACATGATGGCAAGTGCCGGCACGCGCGCTTTCAAGGCGCGAGAGCTGCCGGTGCGGCTCAAAGCGCATGTGGTGAGCGAGGTGCGAAAATTCGAGTCCGTCAATGTCCTGGCGATGCTGCCCGGTGCGGACGGTGAGTCGGCCCGGCAAGCGGTGGTCTATTCGGCGCACTACGATCACCTTGGCATCGATCCGGCCATGAGCGGCGACAACATATACAACGGAGCCGTCGACAATGGCACCGGCGTCGGGATCCTGTTGGAGATGGCGCAGGCCTTCGCTGCATCGCCGGCGCGCGTCCCCCACCCGGTGTTGTTCGCCGCGGTGACCGCCGAAGAGAAAGGCTTGCTCGGGTCCAACTATTTGGGCAAGCACCTGCCGATTCCGGCCCCGAAGATCGCCTTGGGCTTGAATTTTGACGCAATTCCGCCGATCGGGGTGCCGCAGTCGGTGAACGTGACGGGTGCGGAGCGCACGACTTTTTATCCCACGGTGACGAAGACAGCGACGGCGTTCGGCTTCGACATTCAGGCGGATGCCGAACCGGGCGCGGGCCACTACTATCGCTCCGATCACTTCAGTTTGGCGCGTGCCGGAGTTCCGGCTTTCTCGGTCAACACCGGCGTGAAATTTGTGGGGCACCCACCGGAATGGGGTAAGGCGCAGCGCGACGAATACACGGCGAAGCACTATCACAATCCCAGCGACGAGTATTCGCCGTCGATGGATTTCTCGAGCGATGCGGCGCTCGCCCGGTTCGGCTTTGCCCTGGGATGGCAGGCGTTGTTGGCCAGGGATACGGTGAACTGGCTGCCGGGGGATGAGTTCGAGGCGGTGAGACTGCATCCACGCTGAGCTGCGGCCACGTTGATTACTCAGACAGGCTCCTAACCACGCGACATATTGTTAGGCGCAGCGAAAACGTCGCTACCCTGCGACGTCGGTATGTTGTGCACACGGTAAATCCGCCAATAACGTGCGGCGGATCTCATCTGGGGGTCGGTGCGACTCGGTACGCTGAAGTCACTGTATCAATGACTCAACGACGGAGCTTCCATGGCCGACAATTCAATGACGGGTACGTTTCAGCTCAATCTGCCCAAGGATTTGTTGCTGGAGGCCAAGCGAACTTCCAAAGCCAAATCTGAGCAGCTGCGGGTCGAGGGTTGGCGCAATTCCTGGCTGTCGCGCATCTCCGAGCTCTTGGTCGGCAAGGACTAGGGCCGCCGCCCCCGGGGCCCCGGAGCCCGGGGATCCCAGGAACCCGGGGGGTCCCAGGAACTCCTCCAAGTCTGTCCGGGTAATCCTACGCGGATTTAAGTTAAATTCTGCGGATATGTCTGCCGCATCGGCATTACCATGGCGTATGGAGGTGGTACCCATGCGCTTGGCTCGCCCTGTTTATGAAAGCCTGCCGTACGTCTATATGGCCATCGGCGGACTGGCGATTTTTGTGTTTTACCTGGATCCCTCGGGACTGCACGGTGTCATAGCCTTCGGCATCGGACTCCTTGCGGAAACGGCGGCGCTGACGCTGTTATTGCGGCGCCGGGATTTCCGTGAGTTGAGCCGCGAGTACTCGGGCGAGACCATCGACCTGCCCTCTACTCTGCACGGCTAGGAGCGTGCGGCTCCGCGTCCGCGGCCGTGCGCAGCCGCGGCACGCGTTCGTCGATGTACATGATTTCATGCTGGCCGACCTGCACCACGTCGCCGTCGTTCAGGTTGTAGCGCCGCACGCGCTTGGATTGCACATAAATCCCGTTAGTGCTGTTGAGATCCTCGATCAGGCAGGAATCCGCCTGCGTCACGATCTGGCAGTGATGGCGGCTGATGAATTTGCTGTCGATTTGCAAATCGTTGTCGGCAGTCCGGCCAATCACCAGCCGGCCCGGCCGCAGTTCGCGCTCCATGACGGTTCGCCCCTCGCTCGCCAGCAGGATTCGGCCGACGGGATGGCCGGTGCCGGAGGTCGCCGGCATGCTGTGTTCCAAGTTCAGATGGCGCATGCGGTTGGTACCGGCTGCAAATTCCACCCACTGTAGCTCGCGAATCGCAGCCTCGAGATCTTCGGCGCATACCGTATCGCGGTCGCGGCCGAAGGCCGCCATCAAGCTGGTATCGCACAGCGTATTGATCAGACGCGGCACACCGCCGGTGTACTTGTAGATGGTGGCGTAGGTATCGTCGGCAAATATCCGCCGTCCTTGGGAACCCGCCACTTCGAGCCGATGGTCGATGTATGCAGTGGTCTCGGACTTGTTGAGCGCGGTCAGGTG
>DATLVV010000411.1:0-2226 GCA_035577165.1 Steroidobacteraceae bacterium
GGTGGAGATCAAGGCCGTGGTCTCCGCGGTGCCCTACTCGAAAGTGGCCCGCACGGGCTATGCCGACAGTTGGCGCAATAGGTCCAAGTAGAAGATACGATCGAAGGCCAGGCGACCGGTCTTCTATTGAACGGGTTGTGGCGCCGGCGATTCGCGCGCCTTCGCCCTGACGAAGTGCCGCAACGACTCGAGCTGCGCGTCGCTCAATTCGGCAAATTGCGGCATGCCGCGGCTGACCAAGGCGCCGTCGCGGACGATGGCCGCAAAACTCGCCGCCGACAACGGCACCGGTGAGGCGCGCAGGTCAGGTGCGTTGCCGCCCGCGACTACCCCGGTGCCGTGACACAGTAAACATCGCACATATTCGCGCCCACCGGCCTCGACCAGGGCGGGATCGATCTTGAATTCCGGCGCCTCCAGGGGCTTCACCTGGGCTGGCGGCGCGCCCACAGGGAGTTGGGCGTTGCCATCCAAGGCAAACACAAGCAAGCGCCGAGGATAGCCGCGCGATGCCCAGCCCCAGCGCGCCGACGCCGACCCGTAGGCGGCGGTCGAACCATTGAGCGGACCCGAGGTGATGGCGAGGTACTGGCGCCCCTGCACGCGGTAGGTAATCGGCACACCGGTGACCGCAACGCCGGCATCGAAGGACCAAAGGTCCTTGCCGTGATCAGCCGAATACGCATGCAGATGGCCGTCGGCGCGTCCCTGGAAAACTAAATTTCCCGCCGTGGCGAGCGTGCCGCCATCCGACATGCCCGGAGATTCGACCGACCACACCACCCTTTGAAGCAACGGATCCCAGGCCTTGAGAATGCTCTTCGCGGCATCCACGGGAACATCCCCCGTGCCCGGGGTCATCCCCGCAAACTCCGGCGACACGGGCTTAGGGCTCCACGGGTGCTTCTCAACCCCTTCATCCCCGAAGGGGAACGGCATTTCGAGCGTGGGCACATACACAAGTCCCGTGAGCGGACTGAATGATTGCGGCGTCCAATGATGCACGGCCTGAAAGCTGGGCCACAGCAACACGTTCTTGTCCCGATAGCGCGCATCGGGATTTTCGATCGGCCGCCCGGTCGCGAGGTCCACGCGCTCGGCCCAGGTCACCGTTCCCAGCTTCTCCGCCGAGATGAGCCGGCCGTTTGCCCGATCGATCACATAGAAGAAGCCGTTTTTAGCGGCATGCAGCAGCACCGAACGGCGATGTCCCTCGATATTGAGATCCGCCAAGGTCATGTCGGTGGACGAGTCATAGTCCCAGGCGTCGCCCGGGGTCGTTTGGTAGTGCCACACGTAGTGGCCGGTGTCGGCGTCGACGGCCACGACCGAGGCGGTGTACAGGTTGTCCCGGGCCTGCGGATTGCGGATTTTCCAATTGGCCGGGCCGGCGTTGCCGGTGCCCAGGTACAGGCGATTGAATTTGGGGTCGAAGGTCATCGAGTTCCAGACATTGCCGCCGCCGCCGAACTTCCACCACTCGCCGGTCCACGTCGCGGCGGCCTTGTCCATGACCTCATCGGAGGCCGCGCCGTCCTTGGAACCGGGCTTTCCCGGCACCACGTAGAAGCGCCAGATCTCTCTGCCGGTCTCGGCGTCGTAGGCTGTGACATAGCCGCGAACCGGCGAGAAATCGGCACCCGCATTGCCGATCACGATCTTGCCGTTGAATGCCCGCGGCGCTCCGGAGATGTAAGCCCCATTGGCAGAATCCAGAGTCTGCACGCTCCAAACCGGCTGGCCGGTCGCCGCCGCCAACGCCAGCAATCGGCCGTCCTGGGTTCCCACGTAAACCCTGTCCTTCCACAGCGCCAATCCGCGGATACCCCAGCCGGTCCGCAGCTTTTGCCCCGACTTTTCCGGCACTTTGGGATCGTAGCGCCACAACACGCGGCCGTCGGTGGCCCGCACGGCATGCACGATGCTATAACCGGCCGCGAGATAAATGACGCCGCCGGCTTCGACCGGCGCGGTGATCGAATTCGTCACGTCGAGATCCAGCCACCAGGCCAGCCTCAAGCGCGAGACATTGGAGTCATTGACCTGTCTCAAGGGACTGAAGCGCGACTCGCCGAAGGTGCGGCCATAGGCGGGCCAGTCCGTGCCGTCGGCTTCGTTGCCCAACGCGGCGTTGTCGACCGCCTTCGACGACTGCGCGGCAATCTGGACTCCCGGCAGGGTCGCGAGAAGTACGGCAGCGAGCAGGATCAGGGCACGCATGCCAGC
>DATLVV010000412.1:0-2785 GCA_035577165.1 Steroidobacteraceae bacterium
CAATGGAGAAGAAGGCTTCTTCGTCGCCTTCCGCGCGGCTGCGGAGCATCGCAAGGATTTGCTTCGTGTTAGACAACGGCCACGCCTTTCATTCTTAAAATCCTACACCAGCCCCACGCGGCCACGAACGGGTTTTTGTAATTCATCCCGTGGTAGATCAGAGAGCGATCTTGCCGGTACTGCACACTGCACGCAGTACCGGACGGCCGAAAGTCCATATGATCGACCTCACGAGGTAATGGCGCAATTTCGGTAACCGATTGAAAAAGAAGGAGAATGCTCATAGATATCGGCACTTTTGTCGGCGCGAAAATCGGATAGACGGATTGATATTTAGAGTGCTAACCCAACTTTCCCAACTGGCGCCGGGATTTTGGAATTTTGTCGGCAAAAGCTGAATCTTTTCAAGGGGCGACGGGGCGGAAACGCGTGTAGTGAAGACCTACCCTCTTTTCGGCTTTTGGCTTGTGCATAGAATCGCGGGCCATGTACTTGCGATTCGCACGGCGACGGAAGGACGGCAAGGAGCACCGTTACTGGAGCATTGTCGAAAGCAGACGCTGTGCAGGTGGTCGTGTGGTGCAGCGTCCGATTTTGTACCTGGGCGAGATTAATGATGGCCAGCGCGAAGCGTGGTGTCGCCAGATTGAAGCGTTCGACGAAGCGAGCGGGCGACATCGACAGCTTGCGCTGTTTCCAGCCGAGCGTGCGGTGCCGGACCATGCCAGAGGTTTTGGCGTGCAGGTGCGGCTCGATGCGATGGAGTTGCATCGCCCGCGCCAATGGGGGGCGTGCTGGCTCGCCTGTCATCTCTACGAGCAGTTGGAACTGGATCGGTTCTTTGCGCCGCTGTTGCCGGACTCGCGCGAGGGCACCAATTGGCAACACATCCTGCAGACGCTGGTGTGCTATCGGCTGATCGATCCCGGCAGCGAATGGCGGCTGCACCGGCAGTGGTTCGAAGCGAGCGCGATGGCGGATTTGCTTGGCGAGGACTATGCGCTGGTCGCCAAGAATGCGCTGTATCGTTGCCTCGATAAATTGCTGCCCCACAAGGCGGCGCTGTTCTCGCATCTGCGGGCGCGCTGGCAGGATTTGTTCGCGGCGAGGTTCGACGTGCTGCTGTACGACCTCACCAGCACCTATTTCGAGTCGCCGCCGCCCGACGATGAAACGGACAAGCGCCGCCATGGCTACAGCCGCGACAAGCGCAGCGACTGCGTGCAGGTGGTGATCGCGCTGATCGTGACGCCCGACGGCTTTCCGCTCGGCTACGAGGTGCTGCCCGGCAACACCGCCGATTGCACCACGTTGCGCGACATGCTGCGCAAGATCGAAGCCCAATACGGCAAGGCCAACCGCATCTGGGTGATGGACCGCGGCATTCCAACCGAGCAGGTGCTGGCCGAGATGCGCGCGGCCGATCCGCCGGTTTCCTATCTGGTCGGCACCCCCAAGGGGCGGCTGTCCAAGCTGGAGAAGCACCTCGTCACGCTGCCCTGGCAGACCGTGCGCGAGGGCGTGGACGTGAAGCTCTTGCCGCATCCTTCGACAAGCGCTCAGGATCAGGAGCTCTACGTGCTGGCGCAAAGCCATGCGCGCATCAACAAGGAGCGCGCCATGCGCCGGCGCAAACTCAAATGGCTATGGGGGCGCCTCAAAGAGATCGCCGCCATGGAGCTCGATCGCGAGGAGCTGCTCATGAAGCTCGGTGCCGCGCGCGCCAGGGCACGGGCGGCGTGGCGCCTCGTCGATGTCGATGTGGCGCAGCACAGCGCCACGTTCACCTTCACACTCGATCGCGCCAAGCTGCGACAGGTGCGGCGGCGCGAAGGCCGCTATCTGCTGCGTACCAATCTGTGCGGCAAGGACCCGGCCGAGCTATGGCGGTTCTACATCCAGCTCGTCGAGATCGAGGCCGCCTTCAAGACCATGAAGGACGATCTGCAGCTGCGTCCGATCTACCATCAGCTCGAACAACGCGTCGAGGCGCATATCTTCGTCGCCTTCCTGGCCTATTGTCTGCACGTCACGTTGCGCGCCCGGCTCACGCCGCTGGCCCCCGGCCTCGCTCCCAGGGCCGTGCTCGACAAGTTCGCCGCCATTCAAATGCTCGACGTGCATTTCCCGACCACCGACGGCCGCACCTTGATCCTCAGCCGTCACACCGAACTCACAGCCGATCAGAAAATTCTGGTCCGGCAACTCAAACTCGATCTTCCGCCACACCCCCCGCCGCGCATCACCGCGCCGGGCAAAGCCGTTCGTGCCCCAGCCAACGTCGTGTAGTGGAGACTTTCGCTATGCCCACGTTGATATTGCTAACTTTTTTCGCCGAGTTGGGAAAGTTGGGCTAAGGCCGGGATGCCCCGGCTTATGGTCAATTCCGCAAGGGAGAAACACCATGAAGCATGGTATGCGAATGGCATTGATAGTCGGCGTCGCCTTCGGCGCGCTGATGGCGGTTTCCGGAGACCGGGGCTACACCCAGGCCGCCGATCCCAATGCGGCACTCAATCCCTACAAGATGCAGGACAATTGGGCGCAGCTCCCTGACGGCCGCAAATTCGGCGCGGCCATCAAGGTCCAGGTCGACCATAGCGACGGCAAGAGCATGTGGGTGTTCGACCGCTGCGCCTCGAACTCCTGCTCCAACTCCATGGTTCCGCCGATCCAGAAGTTCGACGCCTCCGGAAAGTTCGTGAGGGCCTTCGGCGCTGGCATGTTCAACCAGCCGCATGGTTTCTACGTCGACAATGACGGCAATGTGTGGGTGGCCGACGCG
>DATLVV010000413.1:0-3919 GCA_035577165.1 Steroidobacteraceae bacterium
TCCGCAGTTATAGGAAATATTCGTGTTGGGATCGGAGATGAACGGCACTTGACCCCCAGGCAGAACAATGACGCCCTGGCCCGCAACGGCCGTCAGGTTCGACGGCACGACGTAGAAAGTGATGTTTGTCGTCGGATTGACGAAGACGATCCCGCGCCGGTTCTGGTTGGCCCCGATGACCGCGACCGAGGCCGCGCCCACGCTCACGACGGAGGCAACAGGGGACGTGATCGGCACATTGAGTCGCAACTGTGCGGTGGGAAGGGGCGCGTTGTAGGCTACCATGTCGTCACCCCATGATTTCCGAGAGCTCGACGGTCGAACCCGTGCTTGCGGTGGGATATGTCAGCGTTGCCCCACCGGATATCTTGCCGAAAAAATCATAAGTCACCGACGCCGCAGAACCAGGCGCATCCACCGTAAACATCGAGACCGGGACCGTGCCCGCAGCCGCGAGACTGATGGGGTTGCCGATCTGCGTCGATGAACGGGCGATCTGGAGGAACGACGTTCCGGCGCTGTTCGTCATCGTGCCTGCGGTGCGGACTCGGACCAGATTGGGCGTGCTGGTCGGGGTGATGGCGCAGGTCTGGCCGCTGGTCAGGGCGACATACGTTGCGCTGGTCGTCGTTCCCGCACTGGTCGTCGAGCAGACCTGAGTCTGCACCGTATCCCCGGGTTTCCTGCACTGATTTGGAGACAGGCAGGATTGCAGCGTCGTCGGCGCGCTCGCCCAGGTCCCGGCGGTGGCGAGTCCGGAGCCGTAGTCGGCATACCCGACGATGCGGATGGCGTCGCTGCTGACGGCCGATGCGGTGTAGAGCGTTCCGAGCGCGGTTGACCCCGCCGTGATCCCGGTGCCGGACTTCTGGATGCTTTCCCATCCCGTGCATGGGTAGACCACGCCGGCCGACGATGAACACGTCGCCACCCCGAGGACAGGCGTTCCGGAGTTGTAGGCGATGAATATCCAGACACGGAACGGTACGTTGCTCGAAGAGGTCCCGAGGCTCGCCCCGGACGGGATGGTGATGGAGAGCCCGCCGGCCGGGATTGCCCATTTACTCGCGCCGGAGGTCAGCGTGGTATCGCGGAAGGAAAGCTCGGGCGCATTGAGGACGATG
The DNA here is from genome assembly GCA_035577165.1 of Steroidobacteraceae bacterium. Lineage (GTDB taxonomy): Bacteria > Pseudomonadota > Gammaproteobacteria > Steroidobacterales > Steroidobacteraceae > Bog-1198. The sequence continues at coordinate 1,125 of DATLVV010000413.1, forward strand.
GTGAGAGCGCTTGCGCCTGCGCTCGCCGACAATGAGCCCTGCGAGGAATTGCAATCGAGCCACCACGTCCCGGTTCCAGAAGCGTTGGTGTAGACCCAGCACGTCGTCCCCTGCGGGATCGAGATACCGGTTCCGGATGCGACGCCCTGGAAGTTATCGGCCGCATCGGGCGTGACCGTGGCGACGCCGGCGAGGGCCTGCACCCAGAAGCCGAAGCCGTTGAAGTAGGTGCTCGACGCCTTGCCCAGGGTATAGGTCAGGGGACCCGAGGCAATCCGCTGGGTGAGATGGAAATTGCAGGTGACGGACTGGTTGGTGGAGTCCTGCGCCGTGGCGAGGACGACGCGGGCATTGCCGGAGCCGTCGTCCCCCAGGGACGGGCCGCCACAGGAGCCGGAATTGATGTTCTCGACCGCCATGGAGCCGAGCCCGAAGGCGGTGCGGCCGGCGGAGAGCGAGGCAGCCCCGACCACGGGCGTCATCGCAGAGGAGATGACGCCGATCGGTGCCGTGGTGCACGCGATCAGACTGTTGCCGGTGGAGTCGAAGCAGACGCCCCTGTTGGCCGCAGCCGCAGCTGCAGGAAGCGGGTCCGGCGGCGTCGAATTGGTGATGTTGGCGACGATTGCCCGCGATGAGCGCTCGTTGATCTGCTGGCCCTGCATGACCCCGGTGTCGAGGCCAGTTTCGGCCCCCTTGCCGAGGATCGCGATCGAGGCCTGGTTCTGGAGGGTGATCGCCTGGGTGAGGGGCAGCGTGCGGTAGATGGTGAGCGTCGACCCGGCGGGGATGGGTGTTCCCGAGGGGTTGTAGGTGACGGTGCCGCCGAGGCCCCACAGCGCGCCCTGGACCGGTGCGTTTAACGCGATCTGGTATTGCGTGGTGCCTGACCCTTGCGTCAGGATTTGCTCATTGCCCGAGGAATCAGTGAGGATAACGGTGATATAGTTCGCCGCCACCCCGATGAAGTTGAAGGTGAAAGCGGTTTGCGAGCCGTTGCCGAGCGCGATAGTCTTGGAAGTGCTGCTGTTGACGGTCGAGTCCGCCGGCGTCGCCAGGGCGAGCGCGACAACAGCAAGCAGCGTGCAGAGGAATCTGCGCATGGGGCCTCTTTTCAGTGAAATCGATCAGTGCGCGGGCGCGAGGCCCTTCTTGACCTTCTTCGCCTCGACGGCTTTGCGCTGGATGTCGTTCTCGCTGCCGTAGGCGTTCATCATCACGGTCTTCGCGGCCTGTTCGCGGGCCATGGTGATGAGTTTGTGCATGTGATCGGCGCGGGCGGCGGGAGCCATCTCATTGACGCCCGGCGTCTTCACGAAGTTGTCCAGCAGCATCTTGGCGGTGCGTCCGGCGATGCGCGCGAAGTCGTCGTGCTGCTGGTCGGTGAGTTCAACTCCGCGAATCTTGCGCGGGAACGGCGCCGACTTGAAGTGCAATTCGTCCATCATCCTCGCCACGGGATCGTTGGCGTAATTCTGCATCGCATTCGACGACGGGATCGGCTCGCCGAACTGATCGCGCCGCGGCATCAGGGATTGCGACCAGAACGGTATCTTGGCCTGTGCCTGCTTTTTGATTTCCTCGGAAAGCGAACTGGCGCGGGTCTCGCGCTGATAGGGATCGGCCAGCGGATTCGGAACGAAACCGAACAGTGTCGGCGTATGGGTCACTTGGCCCAATCCAATCGAAAACGGCACCCAGTTCGTGACCATGTTGGCGACGTAGTTGTCGCCGTACTCCTCATGATGAAACACGGCGTCGATCATGTCCTTGACGCCGCGCAGCCAGGTGTCGTCGAGCACGGACTTTTCGAACGCGGAAATCCAGGAGGCGACGAGATTATGCTCCTTCTCGTTGCCCGGCTCCGGAAATCCGTGCGTCGATTCGACGGCATTGGCGGCAATCGCCATCTGCATGCCGAGCATGCCGAGGCCTCGGTACGGGATCGAAACATTACCGACGGTGACGCTGTATGGGTTGTGGGTGAGGCGCCATGCGCGCTGCTGCTGCGGATCGCTCGGACCGGCGCCGGTCACGAGACCTTCGGCCGCCATCTCGCCGACCATCCCCATCAACGCCGTGCTGGCGACGATGCTGGCCATCTGGGTATTGCGCGCCTCGACGCCGTTCTTGCCGGATATGTTGTCCCGCACCTTCTGCATGAACAGGCCGGCGGGCGTGTTCTCGATCGCCGATGATGCGATCTGGGTGCCGATCTTGGTGAACGGCAGGATCAGTTTGGTGACGATGTTGTGGTTGGCGAACCGGCCGATCTTGGATTCGAGGCTCGCGTAGTCCGCGGGCGCCATGTAGAGGTCTTTGCGCGCGACCTTTACGGCGGCCTCCATCATTTCCGGTGTCGGGCGGTTACCGAGGTCGGCGACGCGGTTGACGAAATCAGTTCCACTCAGCCCCTCGCGCATCGCCTGCCGGTAGGCGAGTTTTGCGATCTCCTGCTCGTAGCGCACCGCGCTCGAAAAGCCGTGAATGGCCCCGACGGCTTTCCCCGGATAGCCGATCACCTGGCCGATCTTGCCCGGGATGGGCGGCATGACAGGCTGGGATTCGAACAGGCTGGGCGGTTGCTCGCCGGGAAGATGCGGCGTGTTGCCGGTGCGCCAGCCCTCCCCGGCCGCCTTCCATCCCTCGCGCGACCCCTTGGCGAGCGCATAGATTTCCGCCCCAGCCTCTCCGAAGAAGATGCGACGCTCGTCCTGCAGTCGCGCCAGGGTAGCCGCAGTATCGATGCCGGCGGCAACCAGCGTCTTGGTAGGAGCCCACAGCGCCGTCAGGAC
>DATLVV010000414.1:0-8513 GCA_035577165.1 Steroidobacteraceae bacterium
CCTCGGCCAGGATGCCGCGGCCGTCGCGCGGGTCACGGGGCATGCATCTTTGACTGAGACGATCGCCGGCGCGGACGTGGTGTTCGAGGCAGGTCCCGAGAACCTGGCGCTCAAGCAACAGATTTTTGCGGACATCGAGGCCGCTGCATCGCCCACCGCGATCCTCGCGAGCAACACGTCCGTGATCCCGATCACGCAGATCATGAGCGGCCTGAAGCGTGGCGAACGCGCACTCGGCACGCATTGGTGGAATCCTCCCTTCCTGGTGCCGCTGGTGGAGGTCATCAAGACGCCACTGACCGCGCGCGCGGCGGTCGAGGCAATGACGGCGCTTCTGACGGCCGCGGGCAAGACGCCGGTCACGGTCGAGAAAGACGTGCCCGGATTCATCGGCAACCGATTGCAGCATGCGCTCTGGCGCGAAGCGATCGCGCTCGTGGCCGGCGGGGTGTGCGACGCCAAGACGGTGGACACCGTGGTCAAGGCGAGCTTTGGACGGCGCCTTGCGGTGCTGGGGCCGCTCGAGAACGCAGACCTCGTCGGCACCGACCTCACGCTCGCCATTCACGAGTCCGTGCTCGCGGATCTCGACCGCACGCCCGGACCCTCGCCGTACCTGGAGAACCTGGTCGCCACGGGCCGGCTGGGCATGAAATCCGGCGAGGGATTCCAACAATGGTCACCCGAGCTGCAAGCGGAACTCCGCAAGCGCGTGTTCGAGCACCTCAAAGCGCTCGATGCGAAGGGCATCTGACGCGAGATCAATCCATGGCCAAACCATCGAACAAAGTCATCATCACCTGCGCCGTCACAGGGGCCATCCACACGCCGACGCTCTCGGCCGGACTGCCCTACACGCCGGCCGACATCGCCCGACAGGCCATCGACGCGGCGAACGCCGGCGCCGCGATTCTGCACCTGCACGCACGCAATCCGCGGGACGGCTCGCCGACCGGCGATCCGGATGTCTTCGCGCAATTCCTGCCTCAAATCCACGCCTCCACCGATGCCGTGATCAATCTGACGACCGGCGGAAGTCCGGAAATGACGGTGGAACAGCGCCTCGCGGCGTCGCTCAGATTCAAGCCGGAAATGTGCTCCCTCAACATGGGCTCGATGAACTTCTCCTTCCACGGCATGGCGGCCAAGATCAGCGATTGGAAGTTCCCCTGGGAAAAGAAGTATATCGAGGACAGCGAGGCGTTCATCTTTCGCAACACCTTCCGCGACATCGCGCGCGTGTATCGGCTGATGGAAGACTTCGGCACCCGCTACGAGCACGAGTGCTACGACATCGGGCACTTGTACAATCTGGCTTATTTCCTCGACAAGGGCCTCGCCAAGCCGCCGCTCTGGATCCAGAGCGTGTTCGGTATTTTGGGCGGAATCGGCGCCGACCCGGACAATGTCGTGTTCATGCGCCGGACCGCCGACCGTCTGTTCGGCAAGGACTACGTTTGGTCGGTTCTCGCCGCGGGCCGGCACCAGATGTCCCTGATCTCGCAGGCCGCGATGATGGGCGGCAATGTCCGCGTCGGGCTCGAGGACTCGCTCTACATCGGCCGTGGGACCCTCGCGGCGAGCAATGCGGAGCAGGTCAGGAAAATCCGCCGAATCCTCGAGGAACTTGGCTTCGAGATCGCGACCGCGGATGACGCGAGGCGGTTGCTCGCGCTCAAGGGCCGGCAGCACGTCAAAATCCAGGCATGCTAGACTCGCGCTCCATCACCGAACAATTGCCGCAGAAAGAACAGCGAATGGCCAAGAAGCCCGCCGCCCAAAGGCCATCAGGGATTGACTCTCCGAAGCAGAGCATTCAGGTCATCACCCGAGCCATCGGCGTGCTGCGCGCCCTCGAGGGCGAGCCCGAAGGCTTGAGTCTCGGCCAGATTGCACAGCGGGTCGGTCTCGCGCGCTCCACGGTGCAGCGGATCGTCGATGCGCTGCGGGCCGAGCAATTCGTAATCTCCGCGTCCCCCACGGCAGGCGTGCGCCTCGGCCCCGCCCTTATCCGACTCGCGGCATCCGCCAGCGTCGAGTTCGACCACATCACCCGGCCGATCATGGTGGAACTGTCGCAGGCGGTCGGTGAAACGGTCGACCTCTCCGTGCTCAAGGGAAATTCGGCGGTGTTCACCGACCAAGTGCAGGGACGGCACCGCCTGCGGGCGGTGTCGGCGATCGGCGAGAGCTTCCCGCTCCACTGCACCGCCAACGGCAAGGCGCTGTTGAGTGTATTGCCAAACGACAAGCTCGACCGGCTGTTGAAGAGTCCACTCTCCAAGATGACGGCGAACACGATCACGAAACCCGCCGAACTTCTGAAGCAAATCGAAATTTGCCGGCGGAGCGGTATAGCAATCGACGATGAGGAACATACCGAGGGTATATCCGCTTTGGGCACCGGATTTGAGGATCCGCTCGGCCGCGCCATCGCGCTCTCGATTCCCGTGCCGACCACGCGCTTCAGGCGGATTCACCATGAACTGGGCGAACACCTGCTTGTCGCGCGCCGGCGCATCCGCGCGGCTCTGGGCGATTCGGCCCGCTGAGGCCAGGCCGCCGCGGCCTGTTATTGCCCGAGCGTTACGAGATTCAACATCGCGGCGCGATCGCCGGCGGCGAACGCGCGCAAGTTGTGCAGCAGCAATGGCAGTACCTGTTCGGCATAGATATCGCTCATCCCGCCAATGTGAGGAGTGATGATCACATTGTCGAGGTCCCATAAGAGACTGCTCTCTGGAAGCGGTTCTTGCGCGAACACGTCGAGTCCGGCGCCTGCAATTTGATGCGTTCGCAGCGCCTCGATCAGTGCGCCTTCATCGACCACACCGCCTCGAGCCACGTTGATGAGATATGCAGTTGGCTTCATTGCTGCGAGGACGGAGGCATCGATCATATGGTGGGTCTCGGGCGAGTAGGGTATGAGCAGCACAAGGAAATCGGCGCCGGCGACGGCCTCGCGCAGGTGCAGCCGCGGGCGCACTTCGTCGAAGTGTTCGACCGAACTTCGACTCGTGATGCCCACTACCTTCAGGCCCAGGGGTTTGCAGCGCGCAGCCAACGCCTCGCTGATCGCGCCGACCCCGACGATGACGAGGGTCTTGCCCGCGAGCAGCCGCTGCCCCCAGCGCTGCCAGCGTTTCTCGCGCTGATTTGCCAGCATTCGCGGGAAGTCGCGCGACAACGCCATCATGAGGAGGACGGTGAGCTCGGCCATCTGCGGCCCGTGGATCCCGCGCGCAGAGGTCACGACGACTGATGGTGGTAGGTTGAGTGCGAGCAAAGGATCGATGCCGGTTGTTAGAGCCTGGATCCACGCGATCCTCGGCATCGCGGCCACAAGTTCCGGCGATACATCCTGCGCCTTCGCGATGAGCACAGTGGCTTCAGGCGCGCGGGCAAGCGCTTCGCCATGTTTCGAGGTTGCCAAAATCTGTCGCGCCGGCAACGCCTGGGCGACACCTTCGCCGTAGATTCGGGCGTGCAGCTCGCTGTCCGGTTCATAGATAAGAATCAGGTCGGACATGGATTCCCAAGAGTCTTCCACCTTAAGTTACCATTGATCACACGGGTAGGCCATTTGTCGAGACACGATATATGACCCAGAAATTGACCGGCGCGCAAGCCATCGTGCAGTCCCTTCTTTTGCATGGAGTCGACACGATTTTCGGTATCCCGGGGGTGCAGACCTATGGATTCTTCGACGCCCTGTACGAAGTGCGCGACCGCATCCGGGTAATACACCCGCGCCACGAGCAGGCGACAGCTTACATGGCTTTCGGGTACGCGAAAGCGACGGGGAGGGTGGGGGTATTTTCTGTAGTGCCCGGTCCGGGGGTCTTGAACGCCGGTGCGGCGATTTGTACTGCTTACGGTGCAAGCACGCCGGTGCTTTGTGTCACAGGCCAAGTGCCGTCGGATTTTATAGGCTCCGGGAGAGGGCATCTCCACGAGTTGCCGGATCAACTGGGGACGATGCGCTCGATCATGAAATGGGCGGCGCGCATCGACCATCCGGCCGAAGCCCCCAGCGCAGTCGCTGAGGCGTTCCGACAAATGTCGACGGGCCGCCCGCGGCCGGTTGGTCTCGAAATGCCGTGGAACATCTTTGGCACGGTCGCTCCGGTGACCCTTGTGCCGCCGCCCGCAAGCTACGCTCAGATTGAGGTGGACCCGGAACAACTGACTCGGGCGGCGCGCATTCTCAAGACGGCACGCAACCCAATGATCATGGTTGGCGGCGGCGCGCAACACGCGGCAGCGGAGATATGCGAATTGGCGGAGTTGTTGCAGGCCCCCGTCGTTCCATTGCGAAGCGGCCGCGGCATTGTGGCGGACGATCACTATCTTGGTTTTACCTGTGCGTCCGGATTCAGGCGCTGGGCCGAGACCGATGTCCTGATCGGCATCGGCACCCGAATGGAGCTGCTATGGTTCCGTTGGCCCAATGCACCCAAAGATCTCAAGATCATCGACATCGACATCGACCCGTCGCAGATGCCCCGGATCAAGCCGACGCTGGCCATCGTTGCTGATTCGCGTGCGGCGACGCGCGGGCTCATCGCTGCGGTGATGAACGAAGGCGGGACCCGCGCATCGCGGCGCGATGAGTTTGAGGCCGCCAAAGCTGCGACCCGCGCGGATATCAAGAAGGTACAGCCTCACATCGGGTATCTTCAAGCAATGCGCGACGTCCTGCCGCGAGACGGCTTCTTTGTGGAGGAGATCTGTCAGACGGGCTTCACATCAGTTTTTGGTTTTCCAATATATTTGCCGCGTACCTTCGTATCGTGCGGTCATCAAGGCACGCTCGGATTCGGCTACTCGACGGCGCTCGGTGTAAAGGCGGCACATCCGCGCAAGGCCGTGTTATCAATCTCCGGAGATGGCGGCTTTATGTTCGGCGTTCAGGAACTCGCGACTGCCGTGCAGCACGACATCAATGTTGTCAGCGTCGTATTCAACAACGGCGCGTTCGGCAACGTCATGCGCGATCAGGAGGAGCGTTTTGGCGGCCACGTGATCGGGGCGCAGCTTCGTAACCCCGATTTTGTGAAGCTCGCTGAGAGTTTTGGCATGGCGGGCCACCGAGTGAAGACTCCCGCCGAGCTCCAAGGGACTCTCGAAAAGGCGTTTGCCGCCGATGCGCCGGCATTGATTGAGGTTCAGGTGGAACGCACCCAGGAGGTATCTCCGTGGGAGTTTTTAATGCCGCCCGCGAAGCGGAGCGAGCAATGAGCAATTCTGGTCTCCGACCTGGCGGGCGGCTGTCGCCGGAATTCAAGGTGGTCATAGTGATGGCCCTGGGTTTCGGACTGGTCGGAATCGACCGGTTTTTGATCGCAACCATGTTTCCCGTCATTGCACGAGATTTGCGGCTGAGTTACGGCGACATTGGGATCATCACCGGTGCGCTAGCGCTTGCTTGGGGAGCCTCGGCTCTGTTTACCGGCAACGCATCGGATCGCATTGGTCGGCGCACCGTGCTATGCGGTTCGATGGTGGTATTCGCGCTGCTGATTGGCGGTAGCGGACTTGCAGCAGGATTGGGCGGCCTGGTCGCCGTGCGCATCTTGATGGGTCTGGCGGACGGGGCCTATACGCCCACCAGTATTGCGGCCACGATCGAAGCCTCTGCTCCCCGGCGCCGCGGGCTCAACATCGGCATTCAGCAAATGATGCTGCCGCTGTGCGGACTCGGGATTGCGCCGCTCGTCGTTGCGGCGCTTCTCAGGGTTTTCAATTGGCGCTGGGTGTTTCTCGTGTTCGTAGTCCCCGGGCTGCTGCTGGCCTTTGCCGTCTGGCGGGTCATCCCCACCCGCGCGCCGGCGCCGCCGAGCGCAGCGCGAAGCAGCTTCAAGGATTGGCGGGCCGTGCTCGCCTATCGCAATGTGCCCATCGGCGGCGCCCTGATGTTGTGCTGGCTGACGTGCCTGATAACGACCAGCGCGTTCCTGCCCAACTATTTCATGGATTATCTGAAGCTGCCGTTTGACGAGATGGGCGGCATCATGTCGGCGATCGGCCTGGGATCGACTGCCGGAACGCTCGCTCTGCCGTGGCTGTCGGACTTCATCGGGCGCAAGCCGGTGATGGTACTCTCCACCGTGGGTGCGCTGATCTCCCTGCTGCTGCTCGCAACGTCGAGTGCCGAGATGAAGCCGCTATTCGGTTTTCTCTTCATGGTGCATTTCTTCAACAACGCTCTCATAACGCTCACCGTCGGGCCGCTGTGCTCCGAGAGCGTTCCCGCGCCGTTGATGGCCACCGCTTCAGGCCTCGTGATCGCCGCGGGTGAGCTTTTTGGCGGCGGCATTGCGCCGGTGGCCGTGGGGCAATTGGCGCAGCGGATCGGCATCCAGCACATCCTGTGGTTGCCCATCGTGATGATGGCCGTCGGAACGGGTCTCAGTCTTTTTACCCGGGAAACGAGAAGTGCCGCAATTAGGGCCGATTAGTTCGTGCTCAAGTAGTTCCCTGCACCGATCACGACGGTTGCGATGACGAGGGCGATCACCCCCGTCCACACCAACTGCTTGGTGGTGCGCCTGGATTGGACCCATTCCTTGAACCCAAATCCCCACAGGGTGCCAAAGATGATGATGCTCGCCATATGCAGCGTCCAGCTCGAGAAAGCATAGGCGCCCATCTGGCTCTCGCCCATGGTGTAGAAGAAGAATTGGAAATACCAGGCCGTGCCGGCGAGTGCACACAGCAGATAATTGCGCAGCAGCAGTCCCCGGCCGCCCCCGGCCGCGGCCGAAGGGCCGCGCGCGCTGACGAAATCTCGGGCGGTTCGATTCGTGATGATGAGATACAGGCACCAGACGAGGTTGGTCGTGAATCCGCCGGCCAGCACTATGCACAGCACGGGCAGTCCTTGGCTCAACGGGGAGGTGCCGGCGGCGATCGTCAGGGTACGAATCGGCATGCCGGCATCCAGACCGAAGGCAAAACAGCTGCTCATCACCCCTGAAAATAGCGCGACCAAAATCCCGCGTGGAAAATTGTATTCGGCTATCGCTGCAACCGGTTCACGGGCCGCGGCGAGGGCGGCAGCGCTGCCCGCGGCCGATAGTTCGCGCTCCTTCAGTCGCCCCGCTCGAGCCACGATGATGACGCCGCCCATCGCGAGCGCAATTCCTGCAAAAGTGATCCAGCCGCTTCCCGTACTCGCGAGCACCGCCAACGTGCCGTGAAACAGCGGCGGCGCGAGAGTGCCGATGACCATCGTCAGCCCCAGAATGATGGACATGCCCAGGGACATGCCGAGGTAGCGCATGGCAAGGCCATAGGTAAGGCCGCCAAAACCCCACATCACGCCCCAGAACCAGCACCAAGCCAGGGTCGTGGGCGGTGTCGCGGATAACACCTGCCAGAGATGGGCCGTTCGAAGGCTTGCGAACACCCATGGCGCGATGATCCAACTGAATATGCCACCGGCGAGCCAATACACCTCCCAGGCCCAGCCGCGCACGCGCTTGTAGGGGACATAGAAGCTCGCGCTCGCGAGCCCCCCGAGCCAATGAAAGAACACACCCAATAGAGGATTCGACGGCATGGATTTATCCTTCTTATTAGTTCAACGAAGATTTTCCGCGGCCGCAGCGTCGCGCCAAAGCGCGCGATAGCGGGTCATGTCCGCCGAGAGCGGGGAGACCCGCTCGAACAGCGTGGAAGGAGCGGCCGCGCCATGCACCAACCTGAGTGCTCCGCGGGCAACCCCCTGGTCATCGCGGCTCACCCATACCGTGCTCTGTGGGCGCAGCGCGGCGAGAGCGCGCACAAAGACCGGCGCTTGTGAGAATCGCCCATCGATGAGCAAGGTGTCGCAACTGCCGATGAGATCGAGCGACACGTCGGACACGAGCGCCGCATACAGGTGCGCAAGCGCGAGTGCGCCGGGATCACCGGGGCGGGCTTCAAGGGATTCGCGCTTCGCCCTCGGGAAGGGTCCCACTCCCGGGACGACGCCCGGCAGGATCATCCTGTTCAATTCCACGGCGCGTATCGCCGCGGTTGCCCATGTCTCTTCGGTCTCGCCTGCCTGCCAGGGTATGGGATCCTCGCCCACCAGGATCGAGATCTCGCGTCCCCCCATGAAGCGCGCGGACGGAACCGAGGCTCCCGTGACGTCGACATTGACCAGGCAATCGCGCGATTCCGACAACATCGCGCGGTGCGAATGGTCTGAGACAAGTGGGGAGCGCATGGCGACAAACCACGTACCCGTGGAGAGCACCGTCGCATCGTGCCCTTGGATGACCGGATGTTCGCGCGCGGCGAACAGCGCGGCGTTTGAATCATGCAGACCGCAGTAGATCTGCACGCGCGCGGAGAGCCCGGTGCGTCGGGCCCAGCCCGGGGTGATCTCACCGAGGACGGTGTCCGCCCGCGCCAGCGGCGCAAGCCGCTCGGCCCAGCCGCGGCGCACGGCGAGCGCAGAAGGGCTGCGATCATAGGGGCGCCACAGATCGGTGTGGCAGCCTAGGCTGGTGACTTCGGATGCG
>DATLVV010000415.1:0-3569 GCA_035577165.1 Steroidobacteraceae bacterium
CAACACACAAAGCGCCTCGGAGCCGATCAGCGAGAACTTCCTGATCAATTCGCCCTGGGTGGGGTTTTATCCCACGGCCTTGGGCTACGGCTACTACGGAGTGAACGGTGGAGATCCGTTCGGCCCCGGTTCCACCGCGGCGCAGAACTTCTTCGGCGACAATATGCTGCCGAACGCCGTGTCGTTCGACGGCAACTGGCTGACGGTCGAACGGCAAATCGCGGGATTTGCGCAGGCCGACTACAAGTTCACGGACCGGTTCAAGGTGACCGCCGGGGTGCGCGTATCGAGCAACAAGCTGGATTTCACCGCGTCGTACTTGGCACCCGAGAACAATTCCAACGCACCGTTCGGTTTCCCGTGCCCGGTGGCGACTTGTACTCTCGGCTCCGGCGCGCTGGCGCCGTCCTATCCGACCTCCGCGACCCACTCGTCCGAAACCGCGGTCACTCCCAAGGCCGGGCTGACCTTTCAGGTGACCGACGGCACCATGCTGTACGCCACCGCGGCCAAGGGATTCCGGCCCGCCGGCGCGTCGTTGCGTGCGCCGGCAATCTGCAATGAGGATTTGATCACCAATGGCTATGTGGATGCGGCGGGCAACCCGGTGCAGCCGACGAGCTACAAGTCCGACTCACTGTGGAGCTACGAACTCGGCGCCAAGAGCCGCCTGTGGGGTGGGCGGCTGGCGCTCGACGGCAGCGTGTATGAGATCAAATGGAAGAACATCCAGGTCAATGTGCCGCTGCCCGACTGCGCCTATAACTTCGTCGACAATCTCGCCGATGCAACCTCGAGGGGCTTCGATCTGGGATTTGAGCTCAAGGCCACCGAGCACTTGGATTTGAGCGGCGCGGTCGGCTACAACAATCCGAAGTTCGACAAAGATGCGCTGTCGCCGGGCGGCGTTCCCATCTATCGCGGCGGCTCGAGCATTCCGGATGCCGGTCCGCCGGTGTCGGCCTCCGTGTCGGCCGAATACAGCATGCCGATGGGCAGCGGGCATGTGGGCTATGCGCGCGTCGACTACACCTACACCACCGAGTGGCGGCGCTTTGGCACCGACGATCCGGGGACTCCCAATTACGATCCGCTGTTGAAGCCCATTCCGGCGTACGGCGTCTGCAACTTGCGGTTCGGCGCGCGCATCGGACACTTCGACGTGTCGGCCTTCGTGCAGAATCTTTCGGATACCGCGCCGGCGCTCGAGCTGCAGCGAGCCGCGTATTACGATCCGCAGGACTGGCAGAATGTCACTCTCAGGCCGCGGACCTACGGATTAACGGCGATTTGGCGGAATTGAAATCATGAAAATACGGATTCTTGGCCTGACGGCCCTCGTGTCGTCGATGGGACTGTGCGCTTGGGCGAATGCGGCCGATGCGCCGGCGCCGGCTGACCTCGTGATCACCGACGCAAAGATCTACACCGCCGATGCGAAGCGCTCGATGGCGCAAGCGCTGGCGGTGCGCGCCGGTAAAATCGTGTTCGTGGGATCGAAGGCTGAGGCCGCGCATTGGATCGGCCCGCAGACCAAGGTCGAAACGGAGAACGGGCGGCTGGTGTTGCCGGGACTGTTCGATTCCCACATCCATCCGTCCGGCATCGTGGACCTGGACGTCTGCGACTTGAAGAGTGCGGCAAAATCCCTGAAAGAGATGACGGCGTTCGTCGCGGATTGCATCCGTCGCTACAAGATTCCGGACGGCGAATGGGTGACGGTGCGGCAGTGGAATTTCAGCAACGGCAATGAGCCCGATGCCGCGCATCCGACCTTGCGCGCGGCCTTGGATCTCGCCTCCACCACGCACCCGATTCAGCTGCAGGGCAACGATGGTCATCACGGTGCCTTCAACAGCGCTGCCTTGGCGCGCGCGATCAATGCAGCCGGCAAGAAAATCGGCTTTTCGAAGGCGACACTGGCGGGGGAATTCAAGGACGACCGCAAATTGGTGGGCGTCGATGCCGGCGGCGAGCCGAACGGCACCGTGAACGAGCATGCGCGCGGGCGCATGGGGACCCCGTCCATGCTCATGGTCGATTTTCCCGAGCTCATGAAGGATCCGTCGCGGGTCACGGCGCGGCTCAACAGCGTCGGCATCACCGGCATCATGGATGCCGTGGTTCCGCCCGAGACGCTGACGCTGTACGACACGCTCGAGAAGAGCGGCAAGCTCACGGTGCGGGCGACCCTGGCGCAGTTCTACGATCCGGACGCCATCAAGTTGCCCAATGGAAAGCCCGATTGGGAGCGGATGGTGAGTTCCGCGAAAGCGATTCGCGCCAAGTATGCCAACGATCCGCTGCTCCAGGCCGACATCGTCAAGCTGTTCGCCGACGGCGTGCTCGAGGGCAATCCGTTCGCGGTGCCGCCGACGCTGCCGGAAGTGGCGGCCATCAAGCCGTATTTGCAGCCGATTTTCGCCGCGGGCAAGGATGGGCACTTGTCCGTGACCGGCTACGTCGACACGGAATCCGCGCTGTGCGGACAGGTGCGGGCACATCCCGCGGACTACGAATCGGCGGCCGTTGCCGGCGCCTTTCTCAAGGAACATGGCTATCACCCCGGCCAGTGCCAGATCTCGAGCGGCCAGCTGCAGCACGAGCGCGCCGTCATTCTCGAGTTCGTCAAACGTTTCCACCTCGCCGGCTTCGGCGTGCACATCCATGCCATCGGCGATGAGCCGATCCGCACCGCGGTGGACGCCATCGAGGCGGCGCGCGCGGCGGACGGCAATTCCTCGACCCACGATGCACTGGCGCACATACAGTTGGTGAATCCGGCTGATGCCACGCGCATCGGCCGCGATCACCTGTATCTGGCGTTCACGTATTCCTGGGCCTTCACCGATCCTGAGTACGATCTATCGGTGGTGCCGTTCTTCGACAGGGTCCACGGCGGCGACAGCGCGGCACTGCATCCGGCGCAGGGTTACTACGAGTTGAATGCCTATCCGGTGCACACGCTCAAGAACATGGGTGCCGTTTTGATCGCCGGCTCCGACGCGCCGGTGAACACGCGCGACCCGCAGCCCTTCGTCAACATGGCGGTGGCCGTGACCCGCGCGATCCCCGGGCAGCCGCCGCTCAACATCGCCCAGTCGGTGCCGCTGCGCGACGTGATCGATGCCTACACCATCAACGGTGCGCAGTACTTGAAACGCGACAAAGTGGCGGGATCGATCGAAGCCGGAAAGTCCGCGGACTTCATCGTGCTCGACCGCGACATCCTGGCGCTCGCCGACGGCGGCAAGGCCGCCGAGGTGGCGAAGACCAAGGTGCTGGAGACGTTCTTCATGGGCGCGAAGGTGTATCGGCGGCCCGATTAGGGGACGGGCCAACAATAAGTTGAATCTGCGGACGGCTGAGGCGGGGCGGTTTCGAGGCGCTGTTCGTTTCCTGCCGCCGTGCTAAGATTGTCCCTGCGTAAACGGAAGCGCGAACAACAATAAAATCATGGATAGATTCGTTGCTGGGATGACCGGTATTCCGGGATCCACCAAGCATGGCGTGCGGATAGCGTGGCTGGCCGCGCTCGCCCTCTCCCTGGCCGCCTGCGGTGGCGGCGG
>DATLVV010000416.1:0-5952 GCA_035577165.1 Steroidobacteraceae bacterium
CTTGCGGTGTCGGAAAATGTATAGACGAAGACCGAATGCTCTTCAGCACGCAGCCCGCGGCAGCGCCTGTTAGCGGCGTAACCCTAAGCGTTCGACCAATTGCGTGTACTTGTCCGGAGTTCTGCTCTTCAGATAGTCGAGCAGCTTGCGCCGCTGGTTGACCATCTTGAGCAGCCCGCGGCGCGAGGCGTGGTCGGCTTTGTGCGTGGTGAAATGCTGGCTCAAGCCGTTGATGCGCTCGGACAACAAGGCAATTTGAACTTCGGGGGAACCGGTGTCTTGCGCGCTGCGCTGGAATTTACCGACGACGCCCGTCTTTTCTTCGCGAGTAAGTGGCATTGAAATCAAACCTCAATCAATAACTTAGACCTTTTAAGAGGCGCGCATTGTACGCGTCGGCGGACCCGCCCTCAAGCTTGGGATTCGACGATTTGGGCCGGGACGGACGAAATAAGTCGCACGGGCACCAAGCGCCCGGTCGGCTCGATCTCGCCCAAACCCAGAAATCCCATGCCCGCTGCGTAGATACGCACGGTTCCGGGCAAGTCGGCCGGCATCGAGACGGTCTGCCCCCGGCGAATCGCATTGACCCCGCCCGGGGGCAGATCCAGCCGCCGCCAGCAGGTCAGCGCAGCATCCACGGGCAGCAAAAGCTCCTGCCGTTGCTCCGGACTCAGGGCATCGAGGGCTTCGAAGGACCATTGCGGTTCCGCACCAAACGGCGCCACTCCCAGCCGGCGCAGCGCCGCCAGATGCGCGATCGTTCCCATTTGCGCGGCGAGATCCTCCGCCAGCACCCGGATGTACGTGCCCTTCGTGCAACGCACGTCGAATGTCACGTCGGGAGAGCGCCACTCGAGCAGGCGCATGTCATGGATGACGATGTCGCGTGCGCTGCGCTCGCGGGTCAGTCCCATGCGGGCGTATTGATACAGCGGCTTGCCGTCCTGCTTGAGCGCCGAATGCATGGGCGGCACCTGGGAATATTCGCGCGGAAACGCGCGCAGCGCCTGCTCGATCTGCTGCAAGGAATAGTGCGGCAGCTCGCGCCGTTCGATCACGTCGGTTTCCCGGTCGGCACTCGGCGTGCGCTCGCCGAGCCGGACGGTCACGCGATAAGTCTTGTCCGCGTCCAGCAGCTGCGCGCCGAACTTGGTGGCTTCGCCGAAACAAATGGGCAGCAACCCCGACGCCAAGGGATCAAGCGAGCCGGTATGCCCTGCCTTGCGTGCATTGAACATGCGTTTGGCACGGGCAACGGCTCCCGCGGAACTCAGGCCGACGGGCTTATCCAGCAACAGAATGCCGTGGATGTCGGCGGGCATCAGTACTTTCCTTAACCCTCGTCGATCACGTGGCCCTCATCGGGCGAGTCCACGTCGGGTGGGTCCTTGCCTTCGCTCTTGGCCGGCCTGTTGACCGCATCGATCAGCTGCGACAGACGCACGCCATGCTCGATGGAGGTGTCGAGCTCGAAGCTCAAAGTAGGCGTGTAGCGAATCATCAATGAACGAGACAGTGCGTTGCGCAGAAAGCCGGCGGCACTCTCCAAACCCCGCTGCACCTTGGGATCGGGTCCATCCTTGCCGAACACCAGGTAGAACACCCGTGCCGTGCGCAAATCGCCGGTGACGTTGACAGCCGTGATGGTCACATTGCCGATGCGTTCGTCTTTGACGTCGCGCCGCAGCAATTCGCCCAGCTCGCGCTGGATCTGTTCGCCGAGCCGCCGCGCCCGGGGGTTGTCTTTAGCCATGGACCCCGTCCGACATTGGTCTCAAGAAACCGGCGGCGACGCCAATGTTCTGGCGACTTCCACCCGCGAATAGCACTCGATCTGATCGCCTTCCTGCACGTCGTTGTAGTTCTTCACGCCGATGCCGCATTCGGTGCCGGCGCGTACTTCGTTGACGTCGTCTTTGAAGCGTTTCAAGGATTCCAGCGCGCCCTCGAAAATCACCACGTTGTTGCGCAGCACGCGAATCGGGAAGTTGCGGCGCACGTAGCCGTCGATGACCATGCACCCGGCCACCGTGCCGAATTTGCTCGACCGGAAAACGTTGCGGACCGCAGCCAGTCCGACGATCGACTCCTTGACCTCCGGCGACAACATCCCCGTGAGCACCGCTTTGATGTCATCGATGGCTTCGTAAATGATGCTGTAGTAGCGGACATCTACGCCATGATCCTTGATCGCGGCGCGGGCCGCGGCATCGCCGCGAACGTTGAAGGCAATGATGCGGGCCTTCGACGCGGCGGCCAACGTGACGTCGGATTCGGTCAACCCGCCGACACCGGAGGAAACGATGTTCACGGCCACTTCGGCGGTGGACAATCCGTTCAGCGCGTCGCGCAGGGCCTCGACGCTGCCCTGCACGTCGGCCTTGACCAAGAGCTGCACCAAATTCGCCTTGCTCTCGCCCATGGTCGAGAACACGTCCTGCATGTTGGCGCTTTTCTGCGCCAGCTTGACGTCCCGCGACTTGGATTGACGATGCATGGCAACTTCGCGTGCCTTGCGCTCGCTCTCGACCACCAGCAATTCATCGCCCGCATTCGGCGCGCCGGACAGTCCCAGCACCACCACCGGAATGGAGGGTCCGGCGGATTCGACGGCTTGTCCGGCCTCGTTGAATAGGGCTCGCACGCGCCCGAATTCCTGTCCGATGAGCAGGGGGTCGCCCAGCTTGAGGGTTCCGCGCAACACCAACACGGTCGCGACTGCACCGCGGCCCTTCTCGAGACTGGACTCGATCACATAGCCCGCAGCCAATCCGGTGGAGGGCGCCTTCAATTCGAGTACTTCGGCCTGCAGGAGAATACTGTCGATCAGTTGATCCACGCCCTGCCCGGTTCGGGCTGACACCGGCACGAAGATGTTCTCGCCGCCCCATTCTTCGGGGATCACGCCGTACTTCGTGAGTTCCTGCTTGACCTTTTCGGCATCCGCTTCCGGTTTGTCCATCTTGTTGAGCGCCACCACGATCGGCACCTTGGCGGCCTGCGCATGCTGGATCGCCTCGATGGTCTGCGGCATGACGCCGTCGTCCGCGCCCACCACCAGGATCACGATATCGGTAACCTGCGCACCGCGGGCGCGCATCGAAGTGAAGGCCGCGTGACCCGGGGTATCGAGAAAAGTCACCATGCCTTTGGCGGTTTCCACATGGTATGCGCCGATATGCTGCGTGATCCCGCCCGCCTCGCCTGCCGCCACCTTGGTGCGGCGAATGTAGTCGAGCAACGACGTCTTACCGTGATCGACATGTCCCATCACGGTCACGACCGGCGGCCGCGGCAACACCTCAAGTGAGGAGTCGGTCTCGCCCTGCAGATCATCTTCAATGATGTTTTCCTTGCGCAGCACGGCGGTGTGGCCCATTTCCTCCACAACCAGCACGGCGGTATCCTGCTCGATCATTTGGTTGATCGTCGCCATCACGCCCATGTTCATCATGACTTTGATGACTTCGGTCGCCTTGACCGCCATCTTTTGCGCGAGCTCGCCCACCGTCATCGCCTCGCCGATCGCCACCTCGCGCACCACGCGCGCGGTCGGCATCTCGAAGCCATGCTTGGTGTCCGACTCGCCGCCCATGGAACGGCGCCGGCCGTCCCGGGATTTCTTCTTTTTGTGCCGTGAACTCACATCGCCGACGATGTGTAGTTCCTGTCGCCCATAGCGCGTGGCCTTGTCGTCCACCGCCTCGCGCGTGGTCTTGCCGGGCTTCGCGGCGGCAGCCTTGCGCTCGCGCTCGGCCGTCTCGCGCGCCAGAATCTCGGCCTGACGGCGCGCCTCTTCCTCGGCTGTCCGCTTGCGGTTCTCTTCATCGCTGCGGCGCCGGCTTTCTTCCTCGAGACGCTCGCGGTCCAGGCGTTCCTTCTCCAGCCGCTCATGTTCCGCGCGCTCCAGCGCGGCCTTGGCCTGCTCTTCGCTCTCGCGCAGGCGCTCTATTTCTTCCTGTTGATGACGCGCCTGGTCTTCCAGCACTTCGCGCTTGACGTAGGTGCGTTTGCTGCGCACCTCGACGTTGACGGTGCGTGCGCGCCCCTGAGGGCTCGCAAGCTTCAGCTCCGATTGCGACTTGCGCCGCAAGGTGATCTTGCGTGGAGCCGCATCGGCTTTCAAATCGTCATGACCGTGGCTGCGCCGTAGGTGCGTCAACAGCTCGTGTTTCGCGTCCTCGCTGATCATGTCCTCTGCGCTGTCGACCTTGATCCCGGCCTGATCGAGCTGCTGCAGCAGACGATCGACCGGTACTTTCAGCACCTCGGCGAATTGGGCGACGGTAACATCTGCCATAGTTGCTCCTAAACCTTAGCTTCTTCCGCGAACCAGTGCTTGCGCGCATCCATGATCAGTTCAGCGGCTTTCTTCTCGTCGAGGCTGCCCATCTCGACCAATTCGTCGACGGCAAGATCCGCCAGGTCATCGCGCGTGCGCACTCCCTTGCGTGCCAAAGTCTTGGCCAGGGCTTCGCCGGCCGTCTCGATCAGATCCGCGGCCGGTTCCGCGCCGTCCACCGATTCCTCACTGGCAATCGCCTGCGTCAACAGCACGTCGCGCGCACGTGTGCGCAATTCCTTGACGATTTCCTCGTCGAACTCTTCGATGCCGTTCAGCTCGCTTGCCGGCACGTAGGCGATTTCCTCGATGGTCGAGAATCCTTCCTGGACCAGAATGCTCGCCACGTCGGCGTCGACATCGAGCTGCTTCATGAAGGTCTCGCGCAGCGCCAGAGACTCGGTCTCGCTCTTGGCTTCGGCCTGCGATTCGCTCATGACGTTCAATTCCCAACCGGTCAATTCGCTGGCCAGGCGGATGTTCTGACCGCCCCTGCCGATCGCCTGCGAGAGCTTGTCTTCGGACACCGCGATATCCATCGAGTGCGAATCTTCGTCCACCACGATCGAGGTGACCTCCGCCGGCGCCATGGCGTTGATGACGAACTGCGCGTTGTTGTCGTCGAACGGGATGATGTCGACGCGCTCGCCGGCAATCTCATTGGAGACTGCCTGCACGCGCGAACCGCGCATGCCGACGCAGGCACCCACCGGATCGACGCGCGGGTCGTTGCTGCGCACGGCAATTTTGGCGCGCACGCCCGCATCGCGGGCCGCCGCCAGAATATTGATGAGGCCCTGTCCGACCTCCGGCACCTCGAGCTTGAACAGCTCGATCAGAAACTCCGGGGCGGTGCGCGACAAGAACAGCTGCGGACCGCGGGGCTCGGTGCGGACCACCTTCAGGTACGCCTTGATCCGGTCCTGCGAGCGCACCGGCTCGCGCGGAATCATCTCCTCGCGCGCGATGAATCCTTCGGCGTTGGCGCCCAGATCGACGTAGACGCCGTTGCGGTCGACGCGCTTGACGATGCCGCTGACCAGGGTGCCCGCCCGGTCCTTGTAGGCATCGACCACCTGGGCGCGTTCCGCCTCACGCACTTTCTGCACGATGACCTGCTTGGCGGTCTGCGCGAGAATGCGGCCGAACGGCACCGATTCCATCGGTTCCTCGACGAAGCCGCCCGGCTCCACATCTTTGTCGATATCGCGCGCGTCATCCAAGCGCAGCTCGCGCTCCGGCACTTCGAGTTCGTTGGATTCGTCGGCAAACACCTTCCAGCGGCGAAACGTGTCGTAACCGCCGGTCTTGCGGTTGATGGAAACGCGCACGTCCAGCTCTTCGCCGTGCTTCTTGCGGGTCGCGGACGCGAGCGCGGCTTCGAGCGCGTCGAAAATGATTTCCTTGTCGACACCCTTCTCATTCGAGACCGCGTCGACCGCCATCAGAATTTCTTTGTTCATGGTCCTTTAGACTCCTCGTCACTCCGGCCGCAATCGCGCCTTCTGAATTCGTTCCAACGGCAGGTTGTGAGCCTTGCCGTCGACTTCCATTACAATTGTGTCGCCCTCGATCGACTTCAACCTGCCCACGTACCGCCGCCGCCC
>DATLVV010000417.1:0-2616 GCA_035577165.1 Steroidobacteraceae bacterium
CGTGCCGCCGGTCGGCGCTACCAGACGAGCCGCCGCGGGCGCCTGGCCCATGCGGTACGGGCCCGTCGCTGGCGCGCCCGGCAAAACAACGTGACGCATCAGGGTTCACCACCACCGCCACCGGATGATTTGGTGTTGCCGGGCTCGGCGGTGACAGCAAGCGAACCTTCACCTTCCCCTGACGCAAGGCGATGGACATGGCACTGCCACTGGTGCGGATGCCGCTGCTCGCAGTTTGTTCGTCAAGGGTTCTTGCGCCGCCGCCGGGTCTCTCGAAACGTCTCCCAACCTCACCGAGGACGACCCGATCATGACGATCCCCCCTGAATGCGAGGCTCAAATCCTGCGCTATTTCCACGTCGAGAAATGGCCTCCGACCACCATCGCCCGGCAGCTCAACATAAATCGTGGAACGGTGAAGCGGGTGCTCGCCCGAGCCGGTCTGCCACCAATCGGCCTGCGGCCACGCCCGGCGCGGATCGATCCTTACCTGCCCTTCATCCACCAGACCTTGGAAAAGTTTCCAATGCTGGCCGCCAGCAGGCTGTACGTAATGGTGCACGAGCGCGGTTACCGCGGCAGCCCCCATCACTTCCGGCATCTCATCGCATGCCTGCGACCACGTCCAAAGGCCGAAGCCTTTTTGCGTCTGCGCACTCTGCCAGGCGAGCAGGCCCAGGTCGACTGGGGACACTTCGGCCATCTCGCGATCGGCCGCGCACGCCGTCCCTTGATGGCCTTCGTCATGGTGCTGAGCTATTCGCGCCAGATCTTCCTGCGCTTCTTCCTCAATGCCCGCATGGAGAACTTCCTGCGCGGCCATGTCGAGGCCTTTGAGGCATGGCCCGGCGTCCCAAAAGTCATTCTCTACGATAATCTCAAAAGCGCTGTGCTGGAGCGCCAAGGTAACGTCATCCGCCTTCATCCCACCCTGTTCGAGTTTGCTGGACGCTATCGATTTGATCCGCGTCCTGTCGCCGTCGCCAGAGGGAATGAAAAAGGTCGGGTCGAACGTGCAATTCGATACATTCGCACCGGCTTCTTTGCGGCCCGCGAATTTGCCGATCTGGATGACCTCAATGCTCAGGCCGATGTCTGGTGCCGAGGCCTGGCGGCGGATCGACCCTGCCCCGAACAAAATAGCCTCAGCGTTCGCGAGGCCTTCGCCGCGGAAGCGCATCTTCTGCTGAAGTTGCCTGACAACGCCTACCCGCTGCTCGAGCGGGTGGCCGTCACCGCCGGCAAGACGCCGTATGTCCGGTTTGATCTGAATGATTATTCCATCCCCCACACCCACGTGCGGCGCCCGCTCACGGTGCTCGCCGATCCCGACGAGGTGCGCATTGTCGACGGCCAGCACATCCTCGCCCGTCATCGACGCAGTTACGACAAGGGCGCTCAGATCGAGGACGCCGCCCATATTCAGGCCCTGGTCGAGCAAAAACATGCCGCCCGCCAGCACCGCGGCGCCGACCGCCTCTCTCATGCGGTGCCCGCCAGCAAGACCTTGCTGATCCGCGCCGCCGAGCGCGGCAGCAATCTCGGATCTATCACCGGAGCCTTGCTACGGCTCTTGGATCGCTACGGCGCCGCTGAGTTGCAAGCCGCCATCATCGAGGCGCTCGATCGCAACGTGCCTCACCCAAGCGCCGTCCGCCTCGCCCTTGAGCGGCGGCGCCATGAGTGCCAGCAGCTGCCGCCCGTCGCCGCCAATCTGCCCGAGCATGTCCAGGCGCGCGACGTTGCCGTCCGACCGCCCAGGCTCGAACTCTATGATCAACTCAAGGGGACGTCCGATGAATAACCTCGATGCCCTGCATGCCAGAGCCAAGGCGCTGTGCCTCCACGGCCTGCTCGCCCATTGGCATGACGCCACCGCCGCCGGATGGCTCCCCACCCTCATCGAATGGGAGGAGCAGGAGCGCGCTCGCCGCAGCCTGGAGCGCCGCCTCAAAGAGGCTCATATCGGCCGCTTCAAACCCCTGTGCGACTTCGATTGGTCATGGCCAAAACGCTGCGACCAAGCCGCCATCGAAGCCCTGATGACGCTCGAATTCCTCAACGACGCCACCAACGCAATCCTGGTCGGACCCAACGGAATCGGCAAGTCGACCCTGGCGCAAAATATTGCCCACCAGGCCGTCATTCACGGTCACACCGTGCTGTTTACCACCGCAGGTCAATTGTTGGGCGACCTTGCCGCGCTGGATAGCGATTCAACCCTGCGGCGGCGGTTGCGCCACTACGTCAACCCAACACTCCTGGTCATCGACGAGGTCGGATACCTCTCCTACTCGAACCGCCATGCCGATCTGCTGTTCGAGCTCATCTCGCGCCGCTATGAGAATAAGAGCACTCTCGTGACGACCAATCGCCCATTCGCCGAATGGCGCGAGGTCTTTCCCACCGCGGCCTGCGTCGCTTCCCTGATCGATCGCCTTGTCCACCACGCCGAGATCATTGCAATCGACGGCGAATCCTACCGCCTCAAAGAAGCAACCGAACGCTCCGCGAAACGAGGGCGCCAACGCCGCGGAACCAAACCATGATCGCCGAACAGCCCAAGTCCCCGCCCGGCCTGCCGCTCACCATCAACTTCAAAATCCCGGCCGATTG
>DATLVV010000418.1:0-2095 GCA_035577165.1 Steroidobacteraceae bacterium
GTCCGTGCCCTTGAGCACTGCCACGTGGTACGCGAGAAGCTGCATCGGCACGGCGAACACCACCGCTGCCTGCAGGGCGGTTGCCGACACCGGCATCTCGATGACCGTGACACCTTCCTCGCTCTGCATGCGTGCCTGCGGATCCGCGAACACGAATAGCTTGCCGCCGCGCGCACGCACCTCTTGGAGGTTGGATTTGAGCTTTTCGAGCAGCTCGTTGTTCGGCGCCACCGCGACCACCGGCATGTCCTCATCGACCAGCGCCAACGGTCCGTGCTTGAGTTCGGCGGCAGCGTAGCCCTCGGCGTGGATGTAGGAGATTTCCTTGAGCTTCAGCGCGCCTTCCAGGGCGATGGCATGCAGGTATCCCCGTCCCAGGAACAGGGCGTGCCGTTTGTCGGCGAAGACTTCGGCAAGGGCTTGAATGGCTGCGTCGAGCTTCAGGGTCTTCTCGACCAAGCCGGGCAACTCCAGCAGTTGCGACGTCATGTCGCGCTCTTGCGCCGCGGCTATGCCGTTCTTCGCGAGCGCGACGGTGAGCATGGCGAGCGCGGTTAGTTGCGTCGTGAACGCCTTGGTCGAGGCGACTCCGATTTCGGGACCCGCGCGGGTGAGCAGCACCAGATCCGATTCCCGCACCATCGAACTCTCCGCCACATTGCAGATGGTGAGGGTCGACAGATAGTCCGCTTTCTTGGCATTGCGCAGGGCCGCCAATGTATCCGCGGTTTCGCCGGATTGCGATATGGTCACGAACAGCGTGTCGGGGGTGATCACAGGATCGCGATAGCGATATTCGCTGGCGATTTCGATGCGCGCCGGTATGCGGCAGATGTGTTCGATGAAGTAGCTCGCGACCAGCCCCGCGTGATAGCTGGTGCCGCAGGCCGCAATGTGCACGGCCTTGACCTGCTTGAATATCTGTCCGGCGGACGGACCAAAGGCGGCATCGAGCAATTTGCCGCCGGCAATGCGTTCTTCCAAAGTCTGGGCGATCGCCCGCGGTTGCTCGTGGATTTCCTTGAGCATGAAGTGGCGGTACTGGCCGCGCTCGACTGCGTCGGCCGGCAGGTCGCTTTCGCGGATCGCGCGCGCGCTGCGCGCACCCGCGGCATCGACGATGTGGATCGACTTGCGGCGAATCTCCGCGACGTCGCCTTCTTCCAAGAACATGAAGCGGCGGGTGACCGGCAGCAGCGCGGCCACATCGGACGCCACGAAATTCTCATCGATGCCGAGACCGATGACCACGGGACAGCCCTCGCGCGCCACCACGATGCACTCGGGATCCGTCTCGCTCACCACCGCCAGTGCGTAGGCGCCCTGCAGTTCGGCGACCGTCTTGCGTACCGCCGCGAACAGATCGCGCGACCCCTGCAGATGATGATGAATCCGATGAGCGACCACTTCCGTATCGGTTTCCGAGGTGAAGCTATACCCCAGGCGTTTGAGTTCGGCGCGCAGCACTTCGTGATTTTCGATGATCCCGTTGTGCACGATGGCGACGCCGTCGCGGGAAATGTGCGGGTGGGCGTTGTGCGTGGTCGGGATGCCGTGGGTCGCCCAGCGGGTGTGTGCGATACCCACCTGACCGCCGATCGGCGCCGCGTCGAGCGCGTCCTGCAGACTCCTCACCTTGCCGACGGTTCTGAGGCGCGCGAGACGGCCATTGTCGACCACGGCCAGACCGGCCGAATCGTAGCCGCGATACTCGAGCCGGCGCAGACCCTCCATGAGAATAGGCACCGAATTGCGCTCGGCGACGACACCCACGATTCCACACATACCGGTGCTCCGCTGGCGGGCTTAAAAAGGCTGCCTAGTGTGCCCGAGCCGGTCGGGAAGTCCAGCGTCCGGACGCCTAGTACCAGCTTGTTGATATTGTTTGCTAACTACTATTAGTATCTATATAGTATTAACTAGTGGATGATAGTAACGCCAAGAAATTCCAAAAAGACCTCAATGGGGGCCTGGTTGGACTGGTTTTGCTCGCCATCCTCGACCAATCAACGGAAGATCTTTATGGTTACGAAATCGCCAAGCGGTTGGCCAGCGCCAATGAGGGCGTCTCGATCTTCAAGGAAGGGACGATCTA
>DATLVV010000419.1:0-2846 GCA_035577165.1 Steroidobacteraceae bacterium
CGAAACGGCATCAGCGACAAGAACAATTGATTCAACGTATCGCCCGAGACATTGCCCCCGCCCACCCATGTCGCAACATCAATTTTGCGCACCCATTTCGACAACAAATCGGCGGGGGTGTGGAAGTCGACCGGGGTCACCATGGTGATCAGATTCTTGACGTGCTGCGGGTATAGCGCGGAGAAACACAAGCTCAGGACACCACCCTGACAAACCCCGAGCACATTGAGAGCCTCCAGACGATGCTCGTTCAAGATGTGCTGCACGCAACTTGCAAGGTATCCATCGATATAATCGGCAAGCGTGGTGAATCGGTCGGCGCCGTCCGGATAACCCCAGTCGATGAGATACACATCCAGACCCTGGGCCAACAGACCGCGAATCAACGAGCGATCTTCCTGCAGATCCATCATGTAGGGGCGGTTGACCAGCGCATACACGATCAATAACGGCGCGGCGGCCGCGGGCCGCGCAATGGACTGGTACCGGTAGAGCGTGACCTTGCCCGAGTGCCACACGGCCTGCTTTTGAGAACAGCCCGCTGCACAATGGCTCGCGGCCGCGAGCTCCTCATGGAGGCGCGATAGGGTCACCGTTTCGCCTTAGGGCGGGCGGGACGAGCTTTGCGCGCCGCGGCTTTGGGCTCCGCGGCTTTGGGCTCCGCGGCCTTTCTCAGTACGCGCACTTCTTCTTCGAGGGTTTTCACACGCTGCAGCACGGTGTTGACCTCGCTGCGCGTGGGCAGGTCCAAGAACTTGGCCGAGTGCTCCATGCTCGCCAGCAATTCTCTGCGCCAGTCGGCGCTGGCGTTGACCGATTCTGCCAGTGCGTTGCAGAACGCTTCGCTATGCGCGGTACGGCCATAGGCCTCTTCGGCGCAGTCGATCCACGCATCGTAGAGTTTGCGCAGTGCCTCCGGGTTGTCGACCGGCGCCGATGTGCCGAGCCGAGAGGCTAAGTGAGCGGCGGCATCTCGGAGCATGTCTGAGCCGAGGCGCTGTAGTCGGCGCTGCGCGTCCTCGAAGCGCCGCCAAGCTTCCGCCATCCGCTCGCCCCGCTGCTGATGCTCGCGGGCCGCGCCCAGCGCCGCGGTATTCGTTGTGAATCCCGAGGGTGCGCCGCCCGGTCCGGTGCCCATCCCCGCATTCCACGGCTGAAAGTCGGCGAACAGCTCCCGCAGGGAGTCAGTAAACATCCGCGTCGCGTCCGCCGGTGCAGCGGCCAGGGCCTTGGTGGCATCCATATAGGCGCGGGCGGCGGCCGCAAAGCGCTCGGCGGTCTCCGTGAACGGTGCAAACGAGGCTGGGCCGCCACGGCCCGGTGCGGCCGCAGCGGCGCCGGGGGTGAACAGCGCCGAAAACGCTCGCCATTGTTGCCAGGGATCAGAGGACACGTGAGGGCACTCCGTATGCGCTGCAAAAGGCCCAGGCGAGGGCGATTGGCATCGCAGAATTCTCAGAAAGTGAGATATAAGACGTTGTTTTTTCTATAACAATGACCATTATGACAAATATATTCAAATCATCGCGCGGCGGAACGTTGTGCAATGCGAAAGCTTCGCCTAGCATGCTGCCGGGAGTTAAATCATGCAACCAGAACGCCTCATCCGAAAATACGCCAATCGCCGGCTGTACGACACCACCGCCAGCCGCCACGTCACGCTCGAGGACTTGCGACAGCTCATCGTGGCGGGCGAGAAGCTCAAGGTCGTCGACGACAAATCCGGTGAGGACCTAACTCGGGCCGTGTTGCTGCAGATCATCTCCGAGCAGGAACAATTCGGTGCTCCGGTGTTGGGCTCGGAATTGCTGGAGATGATCATCCGCTTCTATGGCCGTCCCGCGCAAGCGATGCTCAGCCGCTACCTCGAACAGGCCTTCACGACCATGGTGCAGCAGCAGGAAACCATGCAGTCGGAAATGCTCAAGGCATTGCAGACGCCGTTCGCGCCGCTGACTGATCTCGCGCGCAGCAACATGGAACTGTGGGAGAAGATGCAGGCGGCAACCCGCGATGCATTCATGGGGAAGACCCCCACCCAGAGTGCCGCTGACAGCGAGCCCAAAACACCCAACGACAGCAACACTAAGAAAGGCAGCTAAGAAATTATGGATGTTCGACACAAAACCGTGGTCGTGACCGGCGCCGGGCGCGGCATTGGCCGGGCGATCGCCTTGCAGCTCGCGCGCCGCGGCGCGGATACGGCGCTCTTCGATCTAAACCAGGACGATCTCGACGAGACCGCCGCGCTGTGCACAGCAGAGTCCGTGCAAGCGCGCAGCTATCGCGTCAACGTCGCCGATGAAAGGGAAGTCACCGCCGCCATGGCGCAAGTGGCGAGCGATTTCGGGCGCCTCGACGGACTCGTGAACAATGCCGGCATCGTGCGCGACGGCCTGTTGGTCAAAGTGAAGGATGGCGCGGTAGTCGGACGCCTGAGCATGGAGAACTGGAATGCCGTCATCGGCGTGAACTTGAGTGGTGTGTTCCTCTGCGCACGCGAAGCCGCCGCGCAGATGATTGGCTTCGGCCACGGCGGCGTCATTGTCAATATTTCGAGTATTTCCCGGGTGGGAAACGGCGGTCAAACGAACTACAGCGCCGCCAAGGCCGGGGTCGAATCCATGGGCGTGGTGTGGGCTAAGGAACTCGCACGTTATGGGATTCGAACCGGCTCCGTTGCACCCGGCTTCACCCATACCGATATTTTGGCCAGCATGCGACCGGAGATGCTCAACAAACTGACCGAGCCCGTGCCCCTAAAGCGCCTCGGACGACCCGAGGAAATTGCCCACGCCGTGCTGTTCATATTTGAGAATGATTTCTTTACCGGTCGCTGCCTCGAG